>JAZRJB010000001.1:0-2630 GCA_045645565.1 Akkermansia sp.
AGCTGAATGTCTGCCACGCAACACCAAACGCTCTAGGTTTCTCATTTCAACGGCATACATTACACGTTTCTGGGCATCATCCAGCAGCCCGGCTTCACAGGCAACACGTAGTGCAGCCCGTATACCGTGGGCATAGCGTGCTCCATCTCGCGGGCAAAGCCACAGCTCACCGGCTACGATATTCAGAGCCAGAGAGAGAGCATCCGGTTCTCCTGCTGCCACAGCTGCAGTGAACTCTGTTTTGTTTCGACCGCCGCAGTAATAAAACTCCTGCTGTTCCGCCTGCGGCAGGGCACGAGCCCGCTGCGCACGCTGATGCATGCGCGATACAAAGGGCTGAAGGCTGATGGGCTTCTTTTTCACCTTAATGATATTAACTCATTTCCTAACCGAATCCGCAACAAAAAATTGCGAAAAGTGCGGATTTTCTAATAAATAGACGCTCGCGGCGGGCATTTTGTTGCGAGTTTCCTGCATTTTAGTTGCCGATGGCACAAAAAACGGGCTGCAAGGGGAGGATTCGCTCGAAGTGGAGCCCTTGGTCTGCCGGGTGCGGGTCATGGTCTTGCGGCTTGTCTGGGCGTAGATTTATCGAAGCCTGAGTGGTGTTTTGTGCGTTGTTTACAGTTCGGCCAGAATCTTGAGGAACTCGCTCATGGGGTACGCCCCGGGCGTACTGATATCCTTATCTTGGAACACCAATAGATATTAAGGAAAAAAGCGAGCCGAACATCTGCCAATAGCCAGCTCGCGGAAAAGAATCCAAAATGAATCTGAGAAATCTTGGATGACTTTATTATAGAAAATTGTCCGCGTTTGTCAAACCGCTCGTACCTTCTACCAGCAAATTTGAAACAGACCCCATGTAAACGACAAAATAGGGCTGAGTCTTTCGCTATAGCGGCTCGTCAATTTCACTTAAAGTAAGAAACCGAGCCGGAAAGCAATTCGGCGCGGTTTCTTGGGGTAATCTGTAATGATTACGCTTATTTGCGGCAACGGCGCATAGCCAAGGCTGTTAGAGCAACTAAGCTCAGGGTCGCCGCCTGTCTCGGCGGAGGGCGTAAGCCCGGAGACGGATGGTCAGCTCCCGGCTTCGAGTCAGCCCTTGCGGGCTGCTTTCTACGCCGAGACGGGGCGCCGACCAAACACCGTTTTATTTTCTACGACGGCGCATAGCGAGAGCAGCCAATGCAACAAGGCTCAGGGTCGCTGTGGTCGGCTCGGGGATTATCATCAGGGTGATGGAGCCGGTATCGGTGTAGACCAGCTGGCAGAAATTGCTGGGAAGGACGTCTCCTGCGTAGGTGGGGTTGAGTATCTCAGTCAGGTCTGTGCCGCCTTCAATTCGGCCGATGTCCGCGATTTCGAGCTCGCCCACGTTCGTGAAGAAGGGAATGGATACGCCGGTGTCAGCATCCAAATTGAGGGTGATGGCGGTATCCTGATTGAGCAGCAGCTTGTGGCCGTTCATATCAACCACGCCGTCCATAACCAGGAGGGTGGCTGCAGTCAAATCCAGATCAGCATCAATGCTGGCAGCGGGCAGGGTGGTGCTGCGAGCAGAAAAGGCGGACATGTCGACTTTTCCTACGCGGAACTCACCGGATACCTTGATGATGCCTGCGGCTTCTGCCATGCTCAGGGTTGCGCCGAATTCCAGCGATAGATTATTCAGGGCCAGCTCCACACCGCTGTGCAGACTTGCACCGCTGCGAAGCACCAGGTCGGCCCCGGGGGTTATGGCTCCATTGGTGCCTTTCACAAATTCATAGCCTTCTGCAGCGATTTCAATCTGGGGTGTGCTTACTGTGCCGTTGATGGTGACCCGGCGCTTATCGGCATTGGCGTGGTCATCAAAGAGCACTTTGCGGCCCTCCAGCGCGTAACCGTGGTAGTAGTCGTGGTGCTTTGTGTCGATATTCTCACCGTTTACCAGCACGTCCCAACCGGTCTTTTCATCGGCTATTTCGCTGTCGACCACATCCACCTGGGTTTCCCAGATGCCGTTGGCCTCCTGTCCGTTCCACACGGCTGCCTCATCCAGACTGCGGTATTCTGTCAGCATGTTGCGGAGTACTTCCGGGGTGTTGATGTAGGAAATTCCATCAATGTAGGTGCTGGAGTTGATATAGGCGCTGCTACTGCTTTTGTACAGAACCAGTTTGCCGTTTACTTCCTTAATCTGCAATTCCTGTAATCGCGTTGTCCCGTTATCTCCATCGGCTATGAGCACGGGGTGCAGGTTGCCATTTGCATCTGTCGTGAATCCGTAGCAATTCAGCACGTGTCCGCTGAGGCTGATAGCGGCCGTCATGCCCTCCTGAGTCTGCACATAGGAGCCGTCATCCTGCCTGGTAAAGCCGAACCCGGCAAGAAGGGCTTGCTTGATGGCCTCTCTGTCGTTATAGGTGAAGGTAGAATCTGCTGCGGAGGTCTGATTCGCGGCGCTGATGGTCACGAACGCATCTCTGTCTGAGTTGCCGTTGCCAAAGTATTCAGAATAGTACCCACCGGGGGTGCCGCAGGAGAATGTTGAATCGTAATCCTTGGCGGGATGCGGCTGGGCGTAGGTCCACTGGCCGTTGGCGGCCCAGGGGTTCGTGGTGGAGTCTGCCTTGAAAAACCAA
>JAZRJB010000002.1:0-5873 GCA_045645565.1 Akkermansia sp.
CTGGGTTTGGAATAAAAAATAACCGGAACCCCGACCAACGTGGAGGGGTGGCAGGGAAGCGCTGCTAAAACACTAAGCCTTAGCTTCTGCCACCCACTCCGCTGCGCTCCGGGGTTCTGATATGTTCTTCATTTTACCCAGGGTTCGGGGCTTCGCGTCTCGCGTTGCTCGCTTGCTACGCCCTCGCAGGCCGCTGCTGACGCAGCTCCACCCAGGGCTATGATTATGCCGCCCTCTCCGAGGGCTCAGAATTCCTCGGGCTTTCAGCCCGGCAAAGTCCAATTTATCGGGCAGCTTTCTCAAACTTTGGGACACGTGTGCATACATTGCGCATGCTCCCAGCCGGCTGAAAACAAGGAAAACGCCTCGGCTGAGGCGGTTTCCGATAAAGGGGGGGGCTCGCAGTGAATCGCGGGAATCAACCGCGGTTCTTAAGCTGCGGGAAGAGGATGATGTCGCGGATGGAGCAGGCACCCGTCATCAGCATGCAGAGACGGTCGATGCCGATACCGATGCCGCCGGCGCTGGGCATGCCGCTTTCCAGCGTTTCCACGAAATCGTAGTCAATCTTCTGGGTGTCTTCACCAGCCTGGTGCTGCAGGCGCTCCAGCTGTTCCACGGGGTCATTCTGCTCAGAGTAACCGGGGCAGAGTTCCTGACCATTCATGACAAGCTCGAACACGTCCACCACGCTGGGGTCCTCGGGGTTGGCCTTGGCCAGGGGCACCAGGTCGCGGGCCACGTGGCACACAAAGAGCGGGTTGGCCTGCTTCTCCTCCACAAGCTTCTCGTAAACCTGCTGGGTCACGTCGGTGTCGTTCAGATCATCACCAATCTGCACGTGCAGCTCGTTTTCAGCGCGGGAGCGGCGCTGCTCGGGCGTCAGGTCGAACCAATCGGCGCCAGCCACTTCCTTCACCAGGTCATTGTAATCGGCGCGGCGCCAGGGGCGGGTCAGGTCCACGGTCCAGCGCAGGTTGCCGTTGTCATCGTACTGGTCAAACTTCAGCGTGCCGAACACCTTCTCAGCCACGGTGCAGATCATGTCCTCCATCATGCTGGCCATGGTTTCGTAGTCACCACCAGCCTCGTACACCTCAAGCACGGTGAACTCCGGGTTGTGGCGGCGGTCCACACCTTCATTGCGGAAGTTGCGGTTCAGCTCGAATACCTTCGGGAAACCACCCACCAGCAGGCGCTTCAGGAAAAGCTCCGGAGCAATACGCAGCGTCACAGCCTTCTTCAGCGCGTTATAGTAGGATTCAAACGGCTTGGCGGAAGCACCACCGGCAATATCCTGGAGCATCGGGGTTTCCACCTCGAGGAACCCGCGGTTAATCAGATACTGGCGGATTTCCTGAACAATGAGGGAGCGCTTCACAAAGCGGTCTGCGCTTTCCTGGTTGCTCATCAGGTCCAGGTGGCGGCGGCGGTAGCGCATGTCCATATCGGCCAGACCGTGGAACTTATCAGGCATCGGGCGCAGTGCCTTGGAAAGCACCTTGAACGAAGCCACGCGAACAGAGGGCTCACCGGTGCGGGTGATGAAGGTCTCACCTTCGATACCCACCCAGTCACCGCGTTCCAGCAGTTTCCAGAGAGCCCATGTCTCAGGCTCCATGGATTTCTTGGTCAGCATGCACTGAATGGAGCCGCGCACATCGCTCACGCTGAAGAACTGCGTGTTGCCCATATCGCGGAGGGCGGTGATGCGGCCCAGGAATTTCACCTGTTTACCCTCCTCGAAATTTGCCTTGATTTCGCCCGCGTTCGTGGTTACATCGAATCGGCCACCATAGGGGTTCACACCCAGGTCGCGAATCTTGCCCACCTTCTCGCGGCGCACGGCAATCAGTTCCTCCTCTGAGGAACCCGGAGCGGTCATTGCAGGTTCATTTTCTGACATAGCGCGGGTATTATACGCCTTTTTTCATGAATTTCCAGCCTAAAAAGTGAAGAATCACCAGCGAATTGTGAAAAATGCTGCGTTTTCCAGGGTGAAAAGTCCCCGCTCAGCCATCTGGCCGGGCGGGGACTTTTCTGCCTGTCTTGATTGAAGCAACGGGCTTGTTGAATCAAAACCGCATCAGCGGCGGCGCCGGCGGGCAACCAGCGCAGAGAGCGCCAGCAGGCTGAGCGTTGACGTAGTCGGTTCGGGGATGTAGACCATCGTCAGGCTGCCTACGTTGCCGGTTGACACCTGGTAGGCGATGTAGAGATTGCTGTTTTCCAGGTTGGAGAACACATTGCTGGCCAGCACCATGCTGTCGACGGTGAGTTCAGCCGCCCCGGCCTGAATGTTGATATCAGTCAGCCCGGTGAAGAGCGTGATGTGGTTGTTGGTGATGTCCAGCAGTGAAGTGAATGACAGCAGGTTTTCACCCATAATCACCGGACCACCGAGCGTCAGGGCACCGTTCAGGGTTACAGCACCCAGGTTCATATCTACCATATCCAGTGTGGAACCGGCCGCCAGGGTCAGGCTGGTGTTCAGCGTGGCAGTGCCGCTCAGCAAAGCGGTGCCAGTAGCAGCCACAGAAACACCCTGATTCTGGTCCGCATTGGTGCCTACGTATGCATTCACCGTACGCCCAGCCGCGATTTCCAGCTGATTCAGGGATGTATTGGCGGCCAGGTTCTGCAGTGTCACATCACCTGCGGAGGCCACAACACCGCTGAGAGTGTTAGCGCTGTTCGTCACATTCAGCACACCGCCGCCGGCATTCTCCACAGAGGAATTGGTCAGCTTGTTGCTGATGGTCGCGTTCGCCGCCGTGGACTTGATATGACCATTCGTCAGTTCGTATGCTTCATTGGCGGCAGAGTAGACGGCAGCCTCTGCACCGCTGTAGCTCATGGTAGCCTTGTCGGTACGTCCGCTGATTTCCACAGAGCTGTTGCTGATGTTCAGCGCGGCATCCTTCGCCACGTGCAACTTAGCCCCGCCTTGAACCTCTACCTCCTTAACGGTGTTACCTCCTTCACCAGTGTAAGCCATGGAGATATCGCCGGCCTTGGCTGTAATCTTGCCCAGCATTACCTGAGAAGAAACAGTAATAGCACCTGCGCCATCCTTCACCACCTTACCCACGGTGGAGGTAGCGCTGTCAGAGTGCATACGGCCGCTGACGGTCAGAGAGGCCCCCTCAGACACATTGTAGGTCAGAGTACGGTTGTCGCCATCACGCAGACGCATATTGGCTGCAATTGTGTTCTCTCCAGCGGTAACGTTGATGGTAGCGTTCTTGTTGAAGTCCAGGGCTGCGGTGTATGCTGCATTATAGTTACCGCCTTCACCAAGAAGCTGGGCTCCATTCCTGAGCGTGATGCTCCAGCCTGCAATGGTCTGGCGGGTCTGGCCGAAATCAATCACACCGCCATCCACAGTCAGGGCTTTGCTGCTGTTGTAGTCAATGGTATCAGCGCCAGTTCCGGTGAAGGTAAGCGTAGCGTTCTTGTTTACCTTGATATCACCCTTCAGCACGCAGCTGCCGTCCATCCTGGCCTTAGCCCCCTGAGCCAGCTCAATGGTGGAGGTAATTCCCTTCCCGTTGTTCACCAGAGTCGTACCCTTGGCGACCTCCAGCGTACCATTGGTCACGGAGTTGTACAGAACGTAATCTCCACCAGTGGCAAGAATAATCTTACCACCGCTGATGTTCGTTGTGCCGGTATAGGTATTCTGAGCGGCAAAGGTCAGCGTGCCCGCGCCAGCCTTGGTCAGGCCACCACTGCCGCTGATGACACCGGATATGGTGCCGGAGCAACCACTGTTTGAATGGAAAGTCGTATTGGCATTCAGCACCACATCGCTCTTCAATTCAGGGGTGTTGGCATTGGCGAAGACCAGCTGGCTATCACCGGATGCAAGCACAATAGTGGGGCTCTCCGTGCCGAACTGGCTCTTGTTTATCTGAATACGGCCGCTATCCACCTGAACCGTGCCACTCAGGCCGCGGAAATCAAAGCCCAGGCCATTGCCGGATACGGCGTAATTCAGCACCGTTGTACCAACGCCGGAAACATTATCCAGGACAGAGGATTTATCGCCATCTGCACTTGCAGACATACCCGTTACAACAAGCGTTGCGTTCTCGCCCACGGTGAGGGAGGCGCCGGAGCTATTAAGTGTATCCTCCGACACGCGCAGTGTAGTCTCGCCGGAGAAATCCCAGCTGCTGCCGCTGCCCATGCTCAGCTCGCCATTCACGGTCAGCTTACCATTGGTCACCAGGGTGACATTATCAGCCACCTCCATGTTGTTAACGATGATGTTACCTTCCAGCTCCAGGTTAGCATCGGAATTGAACAACACGTTATCATTGTTGGTGAAACGTGTGTTGAAGGTCGTTTCCACACCGGCCATTTCATTCATGCGGGTTGTCTCCCACACTTCATTGCTGGTGGAGGTATTCCACTTGCCGGATTCGCCACCGTTCCAGATAAGGTTCCAGCTTCCCTCCAACGTATAGCTGAAAGAGCCATCCATACCCAGGGCAAGGTTCACACGCCCCACATCAGAAAGGGAAACACCGCCGATGGTGAAGTTATCCGTGGTCAGGGAGGTCCAGTTGTCGAGCATGGAGTCAGCGGTGAAGAATTCATAGGTGGCACCTGCCGTCAGGCTGCCCAGTGCCAGCACAGAATCTTCAGAGAAGCTGAAGTTATTGACAGTAAGGGAACCGTTGTTGAAATCATAGCTGCTGATGTCGAGTGTGCCGCCATTTACAGCCACGCTGGAAGCCGTACCCAGCATGCCCAGCGCGTCTCCGGTAAAGGCCAGCGTACCATCCAGAATTTCAATGCTGCCATTGAAATTGGCCGAATTTCCGCTGAAGGTCTGTGTACCTGCGCCATCCTTCACCAGGCTCAGCTGCTCACGTACCTGGCCATGATAGGTATATGCAGTATTTTCTGCGGTATCAATGATAAGAGTGCGAGCAATTTCATCATTATTCTTATCGGGTCCATCGCCGGTGTTCCAGCCAATATTTTGCGGAGCATAACCAGAGAACAGGAGCACCCGACTTCCAAGAGAAGACGAAGACTCCAGACCTCCAATCCGGGCGTTATCCGCGTTAATACCCAGCCCCAGGTAGGCTTGGCCATCCTGCTGTTCATTCATCTTTACCACGGCATGGGCAAGTGTTTCCTTGCCATACAGGTTGATGAATACGGAGTGCTTGGGGTTATTCGGGTGCTTCACCGTATTGGCCAGCACAACCTCACCCACAAAATTCCCCGCTGCTGCCGTAGCAGAGCCTATATCAAACATGGCAGTGTAGGAAGCCCCGGCATTTGACGATGACTTGTGCAGATTCAGCGTGCCCGATGCCACACCATCAGCCAGCGTCAGTGTATCAATGGTCAGGTGACCGGAGCCGTACGTCTCCTTAATCGTAGCAGTACCACCAACCTCAAGCGTTCCGATGATACCGGACTCAGATGTGGTGTTTGCGCGGTTGTCTATCGCGAGAGTTGCGTTATCTGCCAGTTGCAGAACACCAATCTTCTTGCTCCTGCCCGACTCCTCAGCGCTATTGTACAGCGTGGCGGTCTGACCGGCATTCACAGCAAGATTTTCAATATCAGAGGCTTCCCTAAGGGTGAAAGAACCGCCGGCTACGGTGATGGAACCAGCCTTCAGCTGGGCAGATGATTCGAATGTACCTTCGCTCAGTACCAGGTTATCTGCATTCAGAACCATGGCACCGGAATCTGTGGAGAATGTGCCCGACAGCTTAGCATTGGTCAGGGAGATGGCACCAGAAGCCGGGGTGCTCACCGCACCCGTGATGCTGGCGGCATCCATATTGACGGCAGACTCAGAGTTCACCGTCACATTACCCTTCAACGTGGTGCCGTTCAGATTC
>JAZRJB010000003.1:0-26293 GCA_045645565.1 Akkermansia sp.
GAGATTGGTTCATTTTTTTAGCACCGTCAGTTTAGTAGCTGGCACCCCAGAACTCAATCTCCATTTTTGTTTTCTTTTTTCTTCTTAGTTTTGCTTCTCTTCCCCCGGCTTTCTTTAGAACGCTTTTTGGACAGCTATGACACTGTGCAGCGTATGCAGCTATTTGCTATTGCGTTGACAGAGGGAACATGATAGCATGCGCACATGGCACACAGTTTCGAGGACGCAGTAGAGCAGATTCTGCAAAGAAATGATGATTACCCGGCAGACGCCTATTACTTCATCCGCGCCGCGCTGGATGCCACAGTAGAGCGCTGCCGAAAGCCCTCGGAAAACCCGCATCTGAGCGCGGAGGAACTCTATTATGGGTTCTGTGCCTATGCTCTGGAGGAATATGGTCCGCTGGCGCAGGCCGTCATGGAGCATTGGGGCATAACGGAATCCACACACGTGGGCGACCTGGTGTACAACCTGATTGGAGTAGGCATTTTCGGCAAACAGGAAAGTGACCGGCGCGAGCAGTTCAACAACCTGACCAGTATCGCAACCCTACTCAGCGCACCTTACGAAACCATTGACACCCCGAACTGATACCATGACCATTAAAGCAATGCAGGGAACCCAGCTGCGCTGGCCAGCTGAATGGGAACAGATGGAGGCCGTGTGGCTCTCATGGCCGCACCGCGATGATCTCTGGCAAGGCGGACTGCAGGAGCTGCACAACCGCTATGCCGAACTGGCCGCCGCCATTGCCATGGAGGCCGAGGTGCGCATCAACGCCGCTGCCCCGCTGCACGCCAGCATTGAAAAACTACTGCGCAGCCATGGAGTGGAGCATTTCGGCCTGTACAACCACCCGACAAATGATGTCTGGTGCCGCGACCATGGTCCCATCTTCACCAAACGCGCAGACGGAGGCCTGCAGATTGCCAATTGGACCTTCAACGCCTGGGGCGGCAAATTCGCCCCATGGAATCTGGATAACGACGTACCGGACTGCATTGCCACCAGCCTGGCGCTGCCCCAACTGCGCAGTGATATCATCCTGGAAGGCGGCGCCATCGAAGGAAATGGCGAAGGACTTGTGCTGACAACAGAAGCCGTTCTGCTGAACCCAAACCGCAACCCCGGATACAGCAAGGCCGACATCGAAAAGGAAATGCACCGGATGCTGGGCAGCACTCACGTTTTCTGGCTCGGCAGCGGAATCGAAGGGGACGACACCGATGGCCACATCGATGACATGGTGCGTTTCGTGAACCCTGAGGCCGTTGTCTCCATTGTGGAACCGGACACCCACTCACCACACTACCGGGCACTGGCCGAAAATAACGAACGGCTCCAGGATTTGCGCACGCCCTCCGGCAGCAGAGTTGAGATTATCCCCCTGCCCATGCCGCAGCCACTGGTTGCGCAGGACTGGCGGCTGGAGCAACTTCCTGCAAGCTATGCCAACTTCCTCATCTGCAATGGCAGCGTGATTGTTCCCATCTTCATGCAACCGAAGGAAGACGACCGCGCCCTGGGCATTCTGCGCGAAGCGTTCCCCGGCCGCAGGGTTGTAGGCATAGATGCACGCCGGCTCGTCATCGAAGGCGGCGCCATTCACTGCATCACCCAGCAGCAGCCCGCATAAGCCACCACCCCGAATCCCCCTGTTAGACGCCGGCAAGTCATACTTTTCGCTTGCCAGTAAAGAGCGGAGGGGGTAGAATATCCGCACGTATGGCGGAACTGGATATACAGGCACAACTGACTGAGGCAAAAAAGCGCAAATGGGATGACCGCACACTGGCACAGCGGGCGGCTGACATGGCGCAGGAGCTTCTTCTCAGCTCACTCAAAGGGATTCGCTCTGATGAACGCACCCTCGTTTCCGCCCTTTCCCGCCTTGCGGCAGATAAAAAGAACCTGGACTTCGTCAACCAGCTCTGCTGCAATGTATTCCATGTAGCAGACCCCGCAGAGCAGGCAGAAAACCTCCGCCAGCTGCTGGCTGAGCATGGCGGCGTTCCTGCCATCTTCAGCACCGTGGGCAAGCTGCGTTTCAAAGCCGCCGCCATGGCTGCACGCAGCATGCAGAGTGCCGCCATTGCAGAAGTGCAGCGCATTTTCCGCTCCACCTTCGGGGAGCTGACCCTGCCCACCCTGGCAGATAAAGTTGCCAAACGGGTGAAGGAACTCGGCAAAGACGGTCTCAGCCTGGCGCTCAACCCGCTGGTACCCGCCGTATTCGGGCAGAAAAGCGCTGAAAAATACTACAAACACCTGGAATCCATCCTCACCAAACAACACGGTGTTGGCATTGTCATCCAACCCTGGCGCCTCTGCCCCGGATTAAACCCATACTCCCCGGAAGCTGGCGCTAAAGCCCTGGCGGAAAAGCTGCGTCCCCTCCTCAAACTCTCGGTCAAGGGCACCTCTCCGCGCCCGGTTCTCATCGAAAGCGGGCTTTCCACCACCATGAACATCGTCGCGGAAGCCTTCCGCCTGGCCATGGCGGGTTCCACCCTGCACAAGGCAGACGCCACGCTGGAAATTCCTGCATACCTGAAAGGCAGCCCTGCCCTGCTCCGCGAAATGACGGAATGGGCAACAGCCCGTGCCGCCAAGGGAGCCGCCCCGCTCAAGGTTCTTCTGGTCAAAGGCAGCCATCTGGATGACGAACAGGAAAACACCTTCCAATACGGGGCTGCAAACGAAATCTGCCGCAACAAAGCAGAAACGGAAGCCCGCTACAAACAACTCATTTCCACCGCCATGAGCACCAAGGAAAAGGTGCTTACCCCCGTAATCGGCACGCATAATCTGTTCGACATTGCCTACGGGCTCCTCAGCTGGGGGCGCGCCGGCCGCACGGGTTCCCCTGCATTCTGCTTCATTTCCGGCATTGCCAACCACGTAGGCAGAATCCTTGCCAAAAACGGGGCAAAGGTCATTCTCAGCGTAGGGGTCACCACTGAAGGCGGTGAGGCCGGATTCGAGCAGTACCTGATTTCCCTGGTCAAGGAACTCGGTCGCCCGGAGGGTATTCTTGCAACCGGTGGAGAACTCGAACCCAACTCCATGGGCTGGGGGCGCATGCGCCAGCATTTCCTGGCGGCCCTCAGTGGGCGTGAGGAACAACCCCGCGAAATTCCCGGTGCAGACGGCTCATATACCTTCACCCGCCTGAGCGGCATCACAGACCGCGCCCGTATGGACGCCCTGCACCACGCTGCTGAGGAAGAAATTGAACGCCCGCAGCCGCTCATTCCGCTGGTGGTGAACGGCGTTCACACCCCGACCCCGCTGCAATGCATCAGCCGTTCGCTTTCCGCCCCCGCTGCTGAAGACTACCGCTACGATTCAGCTGATTTCACCATCGTTGACAACGTGCTGGAAACCGCCGCCCAGGAAGCCGTGCAGATGCCGCCCACGCTGGAGGAACGCCGCATTCACCTGTTACAAACGGCACGTTTACTCGAAAAGCGCCACACGGAATTCATCTCTCTGCTGGTGCGCGACGCCGGCTTTACGATTGAAGAAGCTGACCTGGAAGTCACAAACGCCATAGATTTGTGCAAATTCTATGAGCAGAGCTCCATCCAGGAAGGGCTCATGGACGGCACCCACCCGCTACCGCTCGGTGTCATCACCGTTGCACCCAGCCGGGTTCATCCGCTGGAAGAAGCCATGGGCGGCATTGCTGCTGCCTGGATTACCGGCAACGCCATCATCTACAAACCATCTGCGCACACAATCCTGCTGGCTGATAAGCTCAGCGCCCTGCTGGCAGAAGCCGGCATGACCGCCCCCCGGTTGCAGATGTTGCCATGCCTGGACAACCAGATTGCCCGCAAGCTTCTCACCAGCGACCGGGTCAACGGGCTCATCTACCACGGCAGTGTCCAGCACACCAACGAAATGGTTGCCACGTCAACCGGGCGTCCGGTGCTGGGGGGAACCTCCGGCTGCAGCAGCATTTACATTTCATCGCAAGGTGACTGGCAGCTCGCGATTCGAGACATCACGCGCACCCTGTTCCGCCGCGCCGGGCAGAACCCCGCCACCCCGCACCTGGTTCTCGTTCACGCAGAGGTATACGACAACCAGCATTTCATGAGCGCCCTGCGCGATGCTGTCAGCAGCCTGACCGCACAGCCAGGCTGGCTTGAAGGCGGCGATTTCGGCCCGCTGAGCCGACCGCTGGACGACGACCAGCGCTTCCTGCTGACCCAGCTGCAGAAACACGAATCCTGGCTGGTGCAGCCCACTGCCACAGATATCAGCTCCATGGTGTGGACCCCCGGTGTGCGTATCGGCGTTCGCGTTGGCAGCGCCTTTGCTGAAGCCGCGCACAATGTCCCCGTCATCGGTCTCATCCGCGTGGAAAGCACGGAAGAAGCTGGGCGCACCCAGCGCAAACAGGCACAGGAACGCAGCGTCTGCATCTATTCCCGCGATACGCAGGAAATTGAACTCTGGTGCAAGCTGACAGCCGCAAGCCAATTCTCCATCAATTGCTGCCCGATTCCGAGGCCTGGCATTCTTCCCACCCCCGGCTGGCAGAACACGGCGCCCATGTGCGGTGGTAATAATTTCATTACCGCACTCTGCCAGTGGCAGGAGGTCGCGCGCCCGCAGCACCGCGCCTCTCAGCGCAACATTGCATTCACCCCGTGGGAATCCCTTTCTCCCAAGCCAGGTCCGGATGACACCACCCGTCTTTCCTCCGCAGCGGACTCCATTGGTTTCTGGTGGGAGAAGATGTTCGGTATTTCCACCGTTCTCAATGAAAGCCCCTCTTTCCGCACCACGCTGACCTACCGGCCACTACCACTTTGCCTGAGAGCCGAAAAAGCCACCAGCGACATTGATCTTTCCATTGCGCTCATGGCTGCCCTCAAGGCTGGTTGTGATATCCAGCTGAGCACAGCCAGCATGCGTCCCTGGATGCCGCGTGCGCTAGAACCGCTTGGCGTCATCATCACCGTGGAAAACCGTGATGAATTCGAAGGGCGCTTCCCCTCACTGGCAACCACCGGAGTCGCCGTGCGTGACACAGCCGCCACTGTGAACACCATGCACCGGGCTGCCCACTGCCGCCTCAACCTCTGCGCTGAACCAGTGCTGGCCAACGGCAGGCTGGAACTGCTCCGCTGCCTCCGTGAGGTCGTCACCACGCAGCGCCTCAATCTCCAAGACTGATTCATCAGCATGCCCAGTTTCTCCATCTGCATTGATGGTTGTACCGTTACCCCAGACTCTCTTGCAGACTGGGCTGCTGAACACAGCGGTTACCGCTCAGAATTCGCGCATTTCCTGAGCAACTGGTGGTCTGCAACGGACACAATGCCGCTGCAAACCAGCGGCTCCACCGGCAAACCCAAAATCATGCATGCCCGTAAAAGCGCCATGGCAGCCAGCGCGATGGCTACCTGCAACGCTTTCAACCTGCGGGCCGGGCAATCCGCCCTGCTGTGCCTGCCACTGCGCTACATAGCCGGGCAAATGATGGTTGTCCGCGCTCTTGTCGGCGGGCTCAGGCTCATCACCACCGCGCCTGGTTCCACCCCCCTTGAATCACTGCAAGAGCATGTGGATTTCGCCCCCATGGTACCCTTCCAGGTTGCCAGCACCCTGGCGCTTCCAGACGGATTTCAGCAACTTTCCCGCATCCGGACACTCCTTCTGGGCGGGGGATTTGTGGATGCTGAACTCGAAGCCAGACTGCAGCAACTCCCGTCCCAGGTGTTCACCTCCTACGGCATGACGGAAACCCTCTCCCACATTGCACTCAGGGCAGTCAACGGACCGCACCGCAGCTTATTCTACACCCCGCTGCCCGGGGTCAGCATCAGCCGCAGCAACAACGGCACACTCCAACTCAGCGTACCCTACCTGGGCATTGACTCTCTCACCACGAATGACCTCGTGGACATATCCCCCGACGGCACATTCCGCATACTCGGCCGGCTGGATGCCGTCATTAACTCCGGCGGGGTCAAAATCCAGGCAGAAGAACTGGAGCAGCAACTGCTTCACCTCACCGGGCTGCAAGTACTCGCACTGCCAGCACCGCACCCAACCCTGGGGCAATGCGTAGCGCTGCTCTGGGAAGGTCCAGCCCAAGCAGAAAACGCCCTGCGCCTAGCCTGCAACTCACTCCCCCGCTACCACCAGCCCCACACTATCTTCCACACCACCCTGCCCAGAACTGAAAATGGCAAACCTGCCCGCGCCCAGGCGCTGAAACTACTCAACCAATATCTCACCCTATGACAGCAGAACACGAAAGCTACGAAAACGCCCCCTACTCTGCACTGGCCCACCTGGGATGCGCCGGGCTGGTTGTACTCTGCGGCATCTGCGGAACCATCAGCCTCCTCACACCGGCGCTGCACATCTGGCTGCTGGCTCATCCCTACACCATGCCTATTTTCTTTCTGGGCACGCTGATTGCCGCCTACCTTCTGGAACACAGAATCAGCACAAAGACCATGCTTATCCTCCTGACCATCAGCGCCATCTGCGCGGGTGTCGCACTAGGCAGCATTTTTTTCATCACCCATTCATCACTCCTGTGGTTCGTACTGTCAGGCCCGCTGGGATATTTTCTCACAGCGGCAATCATACTGCATTTCCTACAAGGCAGGCTGTACACGTGGCAACTGTGCAGCATCCTGACAGCTGGCGCCCTTCTGCCACCAGGTCTGACCTACCTTCTCTGCGTAAGTGACACCTACTTCCTGCTGGCAGGACTGGGCATAGGGCTTACCACCGCCATCTACGAGCTGAACATCCTCCTGGGGCGCAGCTACTTTGAAATCACCTCTGGCTCCCGCCGGAGAAGCACGGTCATTGCCATGGTCATGCTCATCACCGTACCCATCTGCCAATCCATCTGGTACTCCCTCTACTACGGACGCAGCCTCATTTCCCGCATCTTCCTGCGGTGGTAAAGCAGCCACCGCCGCATCGTTAACCATTGTGCCGCATCAGGCAAAACTTAGACGCAGAACGACCCCGATGCCTTACAGCACCGGGGCGCATTCTGAAACAACCTGAGAAAGGTTTCTGTGTGGGAAGGATTAGGCCTTGGCGGCGCGAACCTTCTTGATGATGGAAGCCACAGTCTCGGAGGGCTGGGCGCCGTTGGCGATCCACTTGTCCACGCTCTCAAGGTTCAGCGTGTAGTTTTCGCCCTCAGCCATGGGGTTGTAAGTACCCACCTGCTCGATGAAATCGCCATCGCGGCGAGCACGGCTGTCAACGACAACGATCTTGTAGAAAGGACGGTCCTTGGACCCCTGACGGTTAAGACGGATTGCTACCATATCTAAAAAGTGTATATTTTCGGTTGTTTCCAGCCAGCGTGGTGCCGTGATACATAGCACTCTGACCGCATGGCGGTGCGGAAATGTACCACAGGGAAGCCACCGTGTCAAGTATAAAGGCAGATTTTTCCGCACAAAAGTTTACATACAGGCAAAAAGCAAGCTTTACAGGCTCCGGTAAGCTGGTAAAATGGTGGCATGCGATTCCTTCTGTCCCTTTTCGCCACCCTTCTACTGACCTCATGCTTTGGGCTGGGGACTCTGAAAGCACAACAGTACCTGCGCACCCACCGCCCCGACAGAATTCAGAGCCAGGTCAACGTGCAGGAACTCGGGAAGCGCATCTGGCAGAATGAATGCGCCGGCAGCGTGCAAGGACTCGTCTCCTGGAACGATGGCGAGGCATTTCCTTCCCTCGGTATCGGCCACTTCATCTGGTACCCGGCTGGCGTTCAGGAAGCATTTGATGAAAGTTTCCCGACATTTGTCAGATTTGCACGCGCTCAAGGCGTACAGGTTCCCACATATTTCAACGGTCCGGCACCCTGGGCCGACAAAAAGGCATTTTTACGGGATTCCAGCGGAACCGCTGGCCAGATGCGCCAGTGGCTGGCTTCCCACGTTGACATCCAGATTCGTTTTATCATGCTACGCTCACGACTGGCGCTCAAGCGAATGATGCAACAAAGCACCGACCCGCAAGCCGTGCAGCAGCGATACGCCGCACTGGCCAGCACCACCCAGGGCATGTATTGCCTGGTGGATTACGTCAACTTCAAAGGCGAAGGCATCAAAAGCGATGAACGTTACAACGGCCACGGCTGGGGCCTGCTGCAAGTTCTGGAAGAAATGAACAACTACCCCACCGGACGAGCCGCCACGGCTGAATTCTCCCGGGCTGCAGCTGCCGTGCTTACCCGCCGCGTCCGGAACGCCCCCGCCTCCCGCGGAGAACAACGCTGGCTTGCAGGCTGGTTAAACCGCTGCAAGACCTACCGTTAATTCACTTCTTGCGCACGCTGAGATAATTTGCCAGCGCCACCACAAACAAAAGAATACAAATTCCGGTGTAAAGCACCTGCTCCGCCAACTGCTTATCCTGCGGAGCCAGGTACCAGTGCGCCCCATACAGAGCTGCAAAACCGATTAACAGAATAATAATGCTGACTTTATTTGCCTGCCACATGGTATCACTATACAATGCACCCGCCGGAGCTGCTGCTACCGGCGGGTGCATGAGGTAATCTTTAGTAGTTTACAGCCTCAATGCGGAAATAAGCCTGGGGATGATCGCACACAGGGCAGATGGCAGGTGCCTTCTTACCCACCTGAATGTGACCGCAGTTACCGCACTGCCAGATTTCATCACCATCGCGGGAAAACACAAGACCACCCTCGATATTGGCAAGCAGCTTGCGGTAACGCTCCTCGTGGTGCTTCTCCACAGCGGCTACTCCATCAAACAGAACGGCGAGTTCCTCGAACCCTTCCTCGCGGGCTTCCTTGGCAAAGGTGCTGTACATGTCAGTCCACTCATAATTCTCACCCTCGGCAGCGTCCTTCAGATTCTGTATCGTGCTGGGAATGCCACCGTCGTGCAGAGCCTTGAACCACAACTTGGCATGTTCCTTCTCATTGCGGGCTGTCTCCTCAAAAAGCTCAGAAATCTGCACATAACCATCCTTCTTAGCCTTAGAAGCATAATACTGATACTTTGTGTATGCCTGAGCCTCACCAGCAAAGGCAACAGCCAGATTCTTAGCGGTCTTTGTTCCTTCCAGATTCATAGTATTTTAATAGCGTTAGATGTTTATGAGACTCCGCCATCCGGCGCGTGCTCCATTATCCCGCAGATTATCATATTCCATTCCCCCCGTAAAGCGAATTCTGAGCCATTACATGCCATTTTTCCAACTCGCAGCGCCGCCCGCTACGCGTACGCAAGCACGCGCGATTATGAAACAAACGGGAAAAAAGCTTGCTTTTCAAGCTCATTTCTGCTACGGTGAGCCGCGTATGAAGAAAACCCTTTCCATTCTGAGTCTGGGAGCCGGCATGCTGGCGGCTCTCTCCTCCTGCACCAGCTCCCGCAATGCAGACATACTGGACTATGAAGAGGCCATGCCCATGAGCGAAGTGGTCGTTGGTGATGGCGAATTGCCCCCCTGGGTTCTGGAAGGTGACGACACCATTCAGATACCTGCCGGCGATTACACCCCCGAGGCCGATGGCAGCCAGTACATTCCGGAACAGGGCGAAATTGCAGTTGCTGATACCCCCACAGCCCAGAACCAGCCCGCTATTGCGCACGACGACACCCACATCAGCTCTGAAGTAGAAGACGATTACGACCCTTACGCAACCAGCACAACCAGCACAACCAGCAGCACAAGCACTGGCGCTGTTGCAGTTGCTCCCGATACCACCTCCACCACGCAGAAGCCCAAGCAGACCAGCACAACCACCAAACCGACTACCACCAAGCCGCTGGCTGCTAACAACAAAAAGAAAATCGACAAGAAGAAAGTCAAGAAGGTCAACGAACCTTCCCTGGTTGTGTACAAGGTCCGCCCCGGCGACAGCCTCTACGAAATCGCCAAGCGTAGTAACACCACCATTGACAAGATTCGCAAGGCTTCCGGTATCAAGGGTGACATCATCCACCCCGGGCAGAAAATCAAGGTTCCTTTCACACCGTCCAATTACAAGGCTGAAAAGAAAAAGGAAACTCCCGTCACCAAGACATACGTTGTCAAGAAGGGCGATATGCTTTCCAAGGTGGCTGCCAAGCACGGTGTTACCACAGCAGCCCTGCTCAAGGCTAACAACCTGACCATGGCACAGGCCGGCAAGGTTCGCCCCGGCACCAAGATTATCATTCCTGGAAAGACCTCCACGGTCTCCAAGAAAACCAAGAGCTCCAGCAGCAAGAAGCGCCGCTAAAGCGGCCGCTTCGCTTGCAGTAGCAGTCTCTCCCCCCCCAATTAACAGATGTTCATGATGAAGCGGGCACACCTTTTCCTGTTTGCCGCAGCCTCCCTGGGACTGAGTTCATGCGCCATTAAGAACGGGCAGCTGGATTTCACCTGGTGGCAGGATGCAGCAGCGCCTGTTCAGGAGGACGATGTCGTCATCAATAACGGTGGGGGCAGGGTTTATGACACCCGCCCGGCTCCTGCCCGAATTCCTGCTGCAACCAGACCGTTGGCAGAGGTGGAACACAAACCGCACCTGAACCCGCAACCCGCGGGCGATTCCGGCGGCACGGGTTCACCCAGTGTGCATCTTGTCCAGAAGGGAGACACCCTGAGCGCCCTCGCCAGGCGCTACAACACCAGCGTCAGCGCGTTTGTTGCCGCTAACGGCATGGCAAGCGCTGATACGCCATTACGCATCAACCAGCAACTCAGAATTCCCACAGCCAACACAGTGGCAGCCGCACCTGCACCCCAGCCGGCAACCACCGCACCCGCCCCGAAACCAGTAGCAACCGCCACACCGGCGCCAGCAGCTTCCTCAAGCGGCACCTACACCGTGCGGGCTGGTGATACCCTCTACCGAATTGCCAAACAACATTCCGTCAAAGCCGCTGCTCTCATGCAAGCCAACGGAATCACCCCTGAAAACGCCAACCTTCTCCGCGTTGGCACAGTCCTCCGCATACCTGCGTCCAACTGATTATGAAATACATTCTCCCCATCAGCCTGATTGCAGCCCTCCTCACAGCCTGCTCCAGCAACGAAGAGCCCAGCACAACCAATGAGCTCGTCACCCCTGTTCAGCCGTACATCCCGGCACAGCGCCCGAATCCGCTGAAACTCACAGGCAAAGACCTGCCGACCTACGTCAACACCTACACCCCGGGCTCGCACGAGCATTTTGCCGCCAGCAAGGATTACCCCCTTACCCTGGAGCACTATGTCGATGAATCCCTACTGAGCCAGGTTACACGAGCCAACTCCAAGCTGGTCATCTGCATTCCCCAGCAGCGCGCCCGCCTCTATGTAAACGGCAAGGTCGCCATGGACTGGGCCGTTTCCACCGGTACAAACGGGCATGAAACACCAACGGGCGTCTTCCGCATCATCGAAAAGAACGAGGACCACAAGTCCAGCCGATATGGCAAGTTCATTGATGCCAACGGCAAAGTCACCAACAGCAACGCCGACCTCACCCACGGTCTCCCCGAGGGGCAGACATTCGAGGGCGCAGGCATGCCCTACTGGCACCGATTCACCCCCGATGGCGTGGGTCTGCACACCGGTAAAGTTGAGGCCGGACGCCGGCTTTCACACGGTTGCATCCGCACCCAGAACCACGTGGCTAAAAAATTCTTCCAGCATTCCGTGCTGCAGCTTCCGGTGTATATCACCCGTGCGGTGGAGGATTATTACCGCGGCGGTTTCGTGCAGCCGATTGACGTGAAATACCGTCCGAAACCCGGCAATGACTACACGGATAACGTCAATCCCAATCAAATCAAGATTGTGCCGGCGAATTCGCCTGCGGCGCAATTCCAAGCCTGATTTTTTCATGCCCTGCCCACTCCGGGCAGGGCAATTTTTTCATCCATGCCCGCCTTCAGAACATTACGCTGCGCAAATGCAGCCCTCTACCTGGCAGCCTCAGTCCTCGTGCTGGGGGCCGCCATCTACGTTCTCTGCTGCAAAGATGCGCTCTGGCAGCAGGTAGCCGCCGTGGCGGCTGCCATCATCACCCCGGTCTGGAGCATCCATTACATCGTTCTCAGCTTCACCATAACGGAAGAGGGAATCACCCGCCGCAGCCTGCTCGGCACCACCACCCTGCAGTGGAGCGAAATCACCACAGCCACAGTGCAGGAAACCCAGAACCAGGGAACCGCCAGTTGCACAATTCAGCTCGAATCCCCCCGCGGGAGCCTGCGCATCAGCTCCGATTTGCTACCCCTGGAAGATGTACAGGATTTAGCCCGCGAACTTCGCGAAAGCGGGCGGCTGAACTGAGGCTCTACCTGTCATGCATTTTTTTTGAAAAAAGGCTTTCCAAATGAAAGCTTTCTGGTATAATGCGCGCGTCTGACCACGGCACCTGCCGAACGGGCCGGAGCCGGGCAACCCAGACAAGCCCATCCATATATGTCTGATTACACAACACGAGTGCTGGAACAGGTGCGCGCCAAAAACGCACACGAACCCGAGTTCCTCCAGGCCGTACAGGAGGTTATTTCCACCATTGAACCTGTACTTTCCGCCAACAAGAAGTACGAAGACAACTGCATTCTCGAGCGCATCGTCGAGCCGGAACGCACCATCATCTTCCGCGTCCCCTGGCAGGATGATGCAGGTAAGATCCACGTCAACCGTGGCTACCGCGTTCAATTCAACAGCGCCATCGGTCCGTACAAAGGCGGCCTGCGCTTCCACCCGTCTGTAAACTTGGGTATCCTCAAATTCCTTGGCTTTGAGCAGATTTTCAAAAACTCCCTCACCACCCTCCCCATGGGCGGTGGTAAAGGTGGTGCTGATTTTGACCCCAAAGGTAAGAGCGACACTGAAGTCATGCGCTTCTGCCAGAGCTTCATGACGGAACTCTACCGCCACATCGGTGCTGATACCGACGTACCCGCCGGCGATATCGGCGTCGGTGCCCGCGAAATCGGCTACTTCTACGGTCAGTACAAGCGCCTGAGCAACGAATTCACCGGCGTTCTCACCGGCAAGAACCTGAACTGGGGCGGCTCCCTGATTCGCCCGGAAGCCACTGGCTACGGCACCGTCTACTTTGCTCAGAACATGCTCGCCACCCGCAACGACGACCTCGCTGGCAAGGTGTGCGTTGTTTCCGGCTCCGGTAACGTTGCCCAGTACCTCGTTGAAAAGCTCAACCAGCTCGGAGCCAAGGTGGTCACCATGTCTGACTCCAATGGCTACATTTACGACCCCGAGGGCATTAACGCTGAAAAGCTTGCCTGGATTATGGAACTCAAGAATGTGCGCCGTGGCCGCATCAAGGAATACGCAGACAACTTCAAGAGCGCTCAGTACTTTGAAGGTCAGCGCCCCTGGAGCGTACCCTGCGACTGCGCCTTCCCCTGCGCCACGCAGAACGAAATCAACGGTGCAGAAGCCGCCACCCTCATCAAGAACGGCTGTATGCTCGTGGCAGAAGGTGCCAACATGCCCACCGACCTGGAAGGCATCAACAACTACCTCGCCGCCAAGATTCTCTACGGTCCGGCCAAGGCTGCCAACGCTGGCGGTGTTGCTACCTCCGGTCTCGAAATGAGCCAGAACAGCATGCGCCTCAGCTGGAGCCGCGAAGAAGTGGATGCCAAGCTCTTCAGCATCATGAAGAACATCCATGAAAACGCTTACAGCCACGCCCGCGAGTTCTCCAAGGACTGCACAGATACCTTCACCAACTACGTTGCCGGTGCAAACATTGCTGGCTTCGTGAAGGTAGCAGACTCCATGATTTCTCAGGGTCTGGTCTAAACCACCCCTCACTTTCAGCCGCCGCAGTCTGCTGAAAAGGCTGCGGCGGTTTATTTCTGCCTGAACATCCTGTTTTCAGCTTGCTATTAGAATCTGATATGCTAGAATACAGTATGGTCATGCAGCTAATGAACCGAATTCTTTCTCTTCTTGTCACTATCGTAGCCCTGCTGGGGATTAATGGTTGCCAGCAACAGCTGCAGAGCAACGCACGCACACCCAAGTACGTGTACCACAAGGGCTACACTCCGAAAAAGCTCAAAAATGGCAAGGTCACCATACCGTACAAGGCTCCGGCTCGAATCAAGCGCGCCATTGCCGCTGGCAACCGCATCGTCGGCAAACCATACCGCATGGGCGGTGGCCATGGCAAGCACCACGATTCGGGGTACGATTGCTCCGGCTCCGTGGCTTTCATCCTGCACGAAACCGGCATGCTGAAGAAAGATTCGTATCCTTCCTCCCGTGATTTCCTGAAATGGGGTCACGCCGGGTTTGGCAAGTGGCTCACTCTCTATGCCAAGCGCGGTCATGTGTTCCTCGTCATCGCAGGCATGCGTTTTGACACCACAGGAACCAGCCGGGGAATCGGTCCGCGGTGGTATACCGAAAGCCGCCCCTGCGGCGGGTTCTACGTACGCCACGTCCCGGGTCTGTAAATCTCACCTACCCGCAGTTATAATAACATAATATCCTTAAAGATGAACGAATTAAACGAACTCAACCACGGCACTCAGCGTATTGACAGCATCATGCAATACTGGGGGCTGGATAATCACGACCTCGTCAGCGTCTCCACCGAGCAGCTCACCCACAAGCAGGTGCAGAAAGCCCGCCAGGGGCGCGAACTCACGCTCAAAATGATGCAGAAAGTGGCTCGTGCCCTCAATGTAGCCATCTGGTACCGCCTGGATGACGACGCGAAGGAAACCTACTACGAATACATCCATCGCGACCTCTTTACCTACGCAAAGGGATTTGACCCGGATTGGGCAGACCCGAACCAGAAATAAAGTACGAAGTACAAAGTGGGAAGTACGAAGTAATTGACTTTCTGCTCCATGGCACTTTCGGTCACAGAGCTGGTCTGTCGCCTGAAGCACACCGTTGAAATCAACGTGGGCGAGCAGAGCGTGGTGGGTGAAATTGGCTCCTGCAAGGCAGCCAGCAGCGGCCATATATACTTCACCCTCAAGGATGCGCACTGCCAGCTCCAATGCGCGCTCTATGCCTTTCGCGCGCGCAGCATGCGGCTGCAGTTGCGCGAAGGCATGCAGGTTGAACTACGCGGTAAAGCCACCGTATGGGAAGGCAGAGGCTCCCTGCAATTCATCGTCGACTCAGTAAAAGAAGCAGGTGTGGGCACCCTGCAGCAGCAATTTGAGGCACTCAAATCCCGACTGGCAGCAGAAGGGCTGTTTGATTCCGCCCGCAAGCGCCAGATTCCGCGCTTTCCGCAAAGCGTTGCCCTGGTCACCAGCGCTACCGGAGCGGTCATTCAGGACATGCGCCACCGGCTGGAGCAGCGGGCGCCATGGATAACAACCTACCTCTACCCCGTCCAGGTCCAGGGCAAAGGAGCAGAATCAGGCATTGCTCACGCACTGGAGCAACTCGGCCACCCCAGCCGGCACAATCTCCCGCAAGTTGACTATATCATCATCGCCCGCGGTGGTGGCAGCCTGGAAGACCTCTGGTGCTTCAATGAGGAGGTACTCGCGCGCGCCATTGCCAGCTGCCCCATTCCCATCGTCTCCGCTGTGGGGCATGAAACAGACTTCACCATAGCAGATTTCGTGGCAGACCTCCGGGCACCCACCCCCACAGCCGCCATCGAACTCACCACCCCAGACGCCGCTGAACTCCGCGCCTGGCTCAGCAGCATCTCAACCCACCTGCACCAGCAGGTATCCCGCAGCTTGCAAATGGCGAATCTGAAGCTCAAGGTCATCAAACAAAGCCGCCTGGGCACCCCGCAGGAACTTCTGGTTCCCTACCAGCAGAAGCTCGACACCCTTACAGATGACCTGCAGACAGCCCTCCAACGCCGTCTGCAGCAGGAACACAACCGCCTTGCGCTCTTCACCGCCCGGCTCTCTGCCTCCAGCATTCTCAACCGCATTCACCATGCGGCAACACAGCTTGAGCAGCAGAAACAACTCCTGCTCACCACGCTGCACAGCCGCATGAACACCCACCGCTCCAGGCTCGAGACCCTCTCTGCCCGCCTGGCTGCCGCCAGCCCGCAGAATGCGCTGGACCGCGGATTCGCCCTGGTCAGCACCCCGGATGGCAGACTGGCCAGGGATGCCTCTGCGCTAACCACAGGCGACCAGCTGCGCATCCGCCTCGCCAAGGGAGAAACCACCGCCACCGTCAACTAAACCACCGGCGCATCATGCCTGCACCTGTTCAAAACGGGCTGTTTCATCACAAAAAATGGAGATATTGGGGGCAGAAACGATAAAAATTTCCATTTTCTGCAAAAAAAGTCTTGCAAAGCGGCAAAGCCTGGTGTATATTTCCCCCGCACCCAGTGCGAAACCCAAGATGCTCGGATGGCGGAATTGGTAGACGCGTTAGACTAAGGATCTAATGGGGAGACCCGTGGGGGTTCGAGTCCCCCTTCGAGCACGCTAAAACACAGTAACATGACCCGCAGGTTTAGGCCTGCGGGTCATTGTCGTTTAAGGGTTTTAGCATGCATAGTGTAACATACCGCGACATAGCGTGGTGCACCCCTTTAGGACACCTTTGGTACACCCCTTTTCCGGGATGTTCACTCTCGCTCCGGGAGCACAACCAATAGAACAAAAAAAAAGCCAATGGCAGGCATCGTAAAAAGAAAAAAGACATGGATGGCAATCTTCTACCTGAATGGCAAGAAGATGATTCGAACCACAGGAGTAAAAATCAAACAGCAGGGATACACCACCCGGCAGGTACGAATCAGCACCCCGGAATTACAGCACGCCCTGGAACTCTGGAAGCGAGGACGCATCCTTGGCACACGTGTAAGCGGAAAATACCCCGTGGTAGAAAACACCGAGGAATATGTGACATAGGCTGCCACCGATTTGCCCGCGAGACGGTGGAAAGCATCTACCGACACTATGCCGGCCGCACAGAACACGAGATGCACCGGCAGGAACCTGCCTTGCACCAATCCTGTGCAGGCCGCATGGCACGGCTGGTGAATCTGGCATTGGCAGAACTGAGACCCATCGTCCGCCAGCACCCCTGGTATCGCGACCTGCACGCCAAGGCAAAGCTGCTGAAACCCGCCTGCAGCCCAGGCAAAGAAAAAGCCCCCGTTAGCGGTGCGGCAACACCCGGGGGCTGATTTATGATAACATTGATAATGCGAAGGTTTCCCTCCAGGCACGATTAGACCACAAATGGCGACGTAAGTCAAGCGATTTGAAAGAAAAAATGCCCTGCACCGATTTCCCGGGCAGGGCATAGATTCTAACACCGTTGGAACGCAATAAACAGAATCCAGATTAGTTGCTCAGCCAGCACCGGGTTAAGGTGGGCTGCCATCAGGCGAGTTATCAATGTTATCATATGAAAAAGCCGCCTGGCTTTTGCCGAACCAGGCGGCAGGCAGAGTGTAGCACCTCTGACATGTGGTGTCACGTTCAATCTATACAGAGACACGAATAATGAAAATACCCGCAGAACTACGGAGAAAGCCAGAGCAGAGTTCACTTGCCCTCCACTATCTGTCGGGAACGGAGCAAAATCGGGGGCAAAAATCCGGTTTTACAAGGCGTGGTACCACCCTCATACATAAGTAATTAGAACATCAACAAAAAGAATCCCCCTTCGAGTTGCAAAACTGCCGCTCTTCGTTTTTGCACCACAGGCTCACAGATGATAATGCTTGACACCGCATGGCGCTGAACGTATAAATAAACAAGGTAAAGCAATAGATTTCCAGATGAAAGGCATTGTACTCGCAGGTGGTGCCGGAACCCGGTTGTACCCCATCACAAAAGGCGTCAGCAAACAACTGTTGCCCGTTTTTGACAAGCCTATGGTGTATTACCCGATTTCCGTACTCATGCTGGCAGGGATTCGGGATATTCTCATTATCACCACACCTGAGGATATGCCGAATTTCAAACGCCTGCTGGGCGATGGCCAGAACTTCGGCGTGCGTTTCAGTTATGCTGAGCAGGCCCAGCCCAAAGGACTGGCGGAGGCCATGATCATTGGGCGTGATTTCATCGGTGATGATTCCGTATGCCTGGTCCTGGGAGACAGCATCATCTACGGCAGCGGGCTCACCCAGTTGCTCCGCCAGGCCATTCAAACGGTGGAGCAGGAGCAGAAGGCGGTGGTGATGGGATACCCGGTTCAGAACCCGCAGCAGTATGGCGTTGCAGAAATTGACGCTGCCGGCAACTGTCTTTCCCTGGAGGAAAAGCCCGCGCATCCCAAATCGAACTATGCCGTAGTCGGTCTCTATTTCTACCCGAATGACGTCGTGGATATAGCGGCGAAGGTAACCCCCTCTGCTCGCGGGGAACTCGAAATAACCTCCGTCAACCAGATTTACCTCCGCCGGCAGAAGCTCAAAATCCTGCTGCTCGGGCACGGGTATGCCTGGTTGGATATGGGAACACACGATTCCCTCAGTGAAGCCTCTACATTTGTGGAAGTCATTCAGAAACGCCAGGGATACATCATTGCCTGCCTGGAGGCAATTGCCTTCAGAAACGGCTGGCTCTGCGCTGATAAGTTGAAGGAAATCGCCATCCCCATGCAGAGCAATTCCTATGGTCAGCACTTATTGACCCTGCTGCAGGACTCCCCATCCCTTTAACCGCATGAAGAATATTCTGATTACCGGAGGCGCAGGATTCATCGGGTCGCACCTGGTGCGCTTCTTTGTGCGCAACTATCCGGATTACCACATTGTTAATCTGGATGCTCTCACCTACGCCGGCAAGCTCGAAAACCTGAACGACATTACCGGAGCCCCTCATTACACCTTCATTCACGCGGATGTGAGCAATTTCCACCAGATGCTTGACATCATGCAGGAGCATGATATTGACGGCATCATCCACCTGGCAGCAGAAAGCCACGTTGACCGCTCCATCAAAGACCCCTTCTCCTTTGCTACCACCAATGTCATGGGCACACTCAGCCTGCTGGAAGCCGCCCGCCGGCACTGGAACGGACTCTGGCAGGGCAAGAGGTTCCACCATGTCTCCACGGATGAGGTATACGGTTCCCTTCCCCTGGATAAGGCTGATGGACCAGCTCCCTTCGGCACTGCCTTTTTTACTGAAAGCACAGCTTACTCACCGCATAGCCCGTATAGTGCCTCCAAAGCCAGCAGCGACCACTTTGTCCGCGCTTATCATGACACTTACGGAATGCCCACCGTGGTCACCAATTGTTCCAATAATTACGGCCCCTGCCAGTATCCGGAAAAACTCATACCGCTGACAATTTCCTGCATCTTGCAGGGAAAACCCATTCCGGTTTACGGAAAAGGCATCAACGTCAGAGACTGGATTCACGTCGAAGACCATGTGCGCGCTCTCGATTGCGTATTCCACCAGGGAAAGACCGGCGAGACCTATAACATCGGCAGCCAGAACGAACGCCGCAACATTGATATTATCCTGCAATTAACCCGTTGCATGGATAAATTGCTCGGCAATCCGCCAGGAACGTCACAAAAGCTCATCACTTATGTGGAAGACCGCTGCGGACACGACCTGCGCTATGCTCTGGATACCACCAAAATCACGACTGAACTCAACTGGCAGCCCCGGATTCCCTTCGAACAAGGGCTTGAAGCCACGGCTCAGTGGTACCTCCAGTCCATGAAGCACTGATACTGAGGGCGCCCGCATCAAAGAAGCTCTTCCAGATTTCCGACAATCACACATCGTGCATTTTCTGAAATTAAAAAGACTTGCTGCAAAACAACAAATTTCTTGACGAATAAAGCAACTAATTGGTATAACTGGAGGGAAGTCAGCGCTCTATTACGTCTATGAAGGAATCTCTCTCTCAAGCCCCTCAGACACCCACCCCAGGCGGGATACTGGTATCTGTTCTGGTGCCAGTCTATAACAGCAAAACCAGCCTGCAGAAATGCCTGAACACCCTGGCAGCGCAGGATTGCCAGAATATCGAGTTCATCTGCGTTAATGACGGCAGCACAGATAGTTCCGGCGACATACTGGAACAACAGGCTGCAAAAGACGCCCGCTTCCGTGTTATTCACCAGGCTAATGGTGGATACGGAAAGGCCATGAACACCGGGCTTGATGCAGCCAAAGGCTCCTACATTGGCATTGTAGAACCGGATGACTGGGTGGAGAGCGACATGTTTTCCCGCCTTCTCAAACTCGCTCAGGAGAGCCAGGCGGACATCGCAAAGGCGAATTATTGCATCGAGCGCAAAAACCTGAGCCGCCCCAATAAAAAATTCGACAATCAGGAAGAAGGCTCATGCCATGCCCCGGCTGACCTGCCGGAATACATGCTGGGAGCCCCCAGTATATGGACAGCCATCTATCTGGCTGACTGGCTTAAGGAAAACAATATCCGCTTTGCTGAAACTCCAGGTGCATCCTTCCAGGACCTGGGCTTCTGCGTCCGCACATGGCTTGCGGCTCGAAAAATCGCCATAACGCACTATGCCCCATACCATTACTGGGAAGACAACCCCGTTTCCAGCTCCCGGAAACTGGAGGACGGCGCCTGGGCTGCCTTCAAGGAACTTTCCTCACTCGGTGAGTATTTCTCCCGCATCCCGCAACGCTGCTCATCAGTCCGCAACTCACTGGTGATGCGCATTTTTGCCACCATGCGGGCAGACTACCGGCTCCGTATCCGCCAGACCTCAAAATCGTTCCTCCTCAAATACTCTCATCTGCTCAACGACTTCTTCCCCCTGGAAACATTGAACCCGGCTGCGTTCACCAAGAACGAATGGCATGATTTGCAGCTGGTGTACCAGACCCCTCTCCTGTTCCCCCGGAAAAGCAAAACCCGAGTCAATTTCTTACAGCGGTTACTTTCGTGCCGTGAAGAAGCAGGGTACCGGGTAATCCGCGTTTTAGGCATGACCTTCATGATGAATAGAAAAAGCACAGCTGAACCCTCCGTTTCAAAACTTTCAGATAACGACCTTCCATACGATCTGACAGTAGCCACTGTTTGCTGGAATGCGCTTCAGTTCCTGCCCCGCTGCATTGAATCTGTCCAACCGCTCTACAAGTCCTCCCTCTCCGTTGAGCATCTCTTCATTGATGGCGCGTCAACTGACGGCACCGTGGAATACCTTCAGCAGCAACTGAAAGAAGGGCGCATTACACGCCTCATCAGCGAGCCGGACAAGGGGCTGTACGATGCCATGAACAAAGCCATCCGGAATGCGCGGGGCAAAGTCATTGTGTTCATCAACGCAGATGACGCCATCTGCCCGGAAGGCACACCTGCCTGCTGCGCCCCCATTCTGGAAGGAAGAGCTGAATACACTGCCGGGCAGGCTCTCTGCATTTCCTCCACCTCCGGAAAAACCAGCATCATTTACCCCCGCATCAAAAAAGCGCTCTGGCGGCAGCCGTACTGCCACCAATCCATGTTCTGCTCCACAAAACTGCTTCGCCGGGTAGGTGGATTTGCCAGTGAGAAATTCCGCATCGGGGCAGATACAGAACTGATGCGGCGCCTGTACATAAACCACGTTCCCTATGAGGCCGTTAACAAGATTTCGGCCCATTTCTATACAGGCGGTGTATCATATTCCCCGGCCGTGCGCACTGAGGTATATGACCTCATGATGCATTTCACAGATGCCTATTGCCATGAAGCCAGCATACACCCGGGCTCTGCCATCACCACTCTCAAGCATTTAAGAAGATACACAACCCGCAAGCTTCTTCAGCAGGACGGATGCAGCACACTGGATGCCGCACACAGGGAACGACTGGGAACCTTTGTCAGCAAACTGGCGCAAGCCCTGCCCTCCGGCAGCCGCGCCATGCTCCGGCTGCACCAGCGGTTGCTGATTGCATGGTATGGCTTCAACTCCATATTCTCATCCTCCAAAAACCGGGCCACGAACCAGCTTCACAAGGAAATCACCGAACTGTTCGTCTCACACTTGTAACCCCCATACCCAGCGCTGCAATCACGGCTGGCTCACCCCATGGCTTCATCACTTACCAATCTTCTGAGCAAATTCTGTGCGCCTCTTTACCGCAAGGTCAAACGCATCAGAGTTAAAGGCAAAAATAACATTTTATCTTTTCAGGGAGAACTGGTTAAATCCAAAACCACCATCAGCGGGTCTGATAATTCCATCCATCTGGGCGCGGGGGGAATGCTGGCCAGATCCACTATCCGGATTGATGGGAACAACAACTCTATACACATCTCAGAAGGTTGCCGGCTTCTCAACGCTACAATCATCGTGAACGGGGAAGGATGCCGGGTATCCATCGGGCAAAATACGATGGCCAGTGGTCCCGGCAGCCTGTATATCATCTGCATGGGAAACGGGAACTATGTCAACATTGGTGAAGATTGCATGTTTGCGGATGTTGTGGAAATATGGGCTAGTGATACCCACCCCATTCTGGACAAGGAAAACAAGCTTCTCAATCCATCAAAGCCCGTCTCCATCGGGAACCATGTGTGGCTCGGTCGGTACGTCAAGGTTCTGAAAGGCGTCACCATCGGCGATGGGGCAGTTGTCGGCATGGATTCACTGGTAACCCGGGATATCCAGCCTGGCACCCTGAACGCAGGTTCCCCCACCCGGTGTCTCAAGGAACATATTCAATGGGAAAAAGGGTTCATAACGCCGTACGAACTGAATACCCCCGCACCGCTGAACCAGGCATAATCCCAGACTCGCTGACCGGGCGCCCCAATACGACAATCAAAAAGCTTGAAATGCGAGGCTCTGTGGGATAGAATGCCGCACGTTATGGCAGAAAAGCCCGCACTCAGCCCGATGATGGATCAGTACCTGCGCATGAAGCAGTCACTGCCTGCGGATGTCTGGTTATTTTTCCGCCTGGGTGATTTCTACGAAATGTTTTTTGAGGACGCCGTGGAATGCTCAGCAGCGCTGGGGCTCACCCTGACCAAACGCCAGACCATCCCGATGTGCGGCGTGCCCTACCACGCAGCAGAAGGCTACATCGGCCAGGCGGTCAAACTGGGCAAGCGCATTGCCATTGCTGAACAAATGGCCACCCCGGTACCGGGCAAGCTGGTGCCGCGTGAAATAACCCGCATCATCTCTGCCGGCACCCTGGCGGATATGAGTCTGCTGGATTCCAGCGAACACAACTACATTGCCGCCGTTTTCCATGAAAAAAACACCTGGGGATTAGCCTGCGCCGACCACACGACCGGTGAATTCACCGTGGCGGATTACCCCAGTTACGATGCCGTGTGCGAGGAAGTTGCCCGCATTCACCCCCGGGAACTCCTCATCAGCCAGGACCAGGCCGATGAGTTCACCTCACTTCCCGTCACCTTGCTGTATGATGCATACACCTTCCTTCCCGGCCTGGCAGATTCATTCCTGAAATCCCATTTCCGGGTTCATTCGCTGGAGGGCTTCGGCTGTGCCCACCTGGGGCCGGCGCTCGGCGCAGCCACTGCCATTCTCCATTACCTGAAACACCAGCTGCGCCGCCAGACCGACCACCTGCGCACCCTTTCTCTGCGCGCCACTGAAAACGCAGTCATGATTGATACGGCCAGCCGCCGCAATCTGGACCTGGTGGAGGCCCGGGGAGGCCACAAAAACACCCTCCTGGGAACGCTGGATAACACCAGCACCCCCATGGGTGCCCGCAAACTGAGAGACTGGATTCTGCACCCCACCAGCAACATGGCCGAACTCCTGCGCCGCCAGGATATCATTGCCGGCTTTCTGAAGGAACCCTTCCTCATGTCCGAACTCCGCAGCTCCTTCAAGGGCGTGCGGGACACGGAGCGCCTGGTTTCCCGCTTATCACAAGGCGCCGGCAACGCCCGCGACCTGCTGGCGCTGGGCACTTCCCTGGCTCACCTTCCGTCCATTGTGGAGGATTTATCTGCCCTGCAGCAGCACAACGCGCACTTCACCCCACTGCTGGAGCAACTGGGCAATTTTGACGAACTCACCGCGCTCCTCACATCAGCCGTGGTTGATGAACCGCCCGTCACCATCAAGGAAGGCGGCATGATTCGCGATGGCTACGACCCCAGGCTGGATGAACTCCGCGCGGCTTCCCGCGAAGGCAAGAACTGGCTCGCTGAACTCGAGGCCAGAGAACGCAACGCCACCGGTATCGACTCCCTCAAAATCCGTTATAACAATGTTTTCGGTTACTATATCGAAGTAACGAAAGCAAACTTCTCCAAAGTCCCCGAAGACCGCTACGTACGCAAGCAGACCCTGGCAAATGCTGAGCGTTTTGTCACCGAGGAACTCAAAAAAATGGAAGGCACCATTCTGGGGGCAGACGAGCGGTCCCGCCAGCTTGAATACGAGCTTTTCTGCGCATTGCGCGAACAGGTTTCTCAGTTCATTGACCGCATCCAGCGAACTTCAGAAACACTGGCAGAGGTCGACGTGCTGCTGGCTCTGGCTGAAACCGCCCAGCGCCACAACTACTGCCGCCCTTGCCTGGATATGAGCCGCGACCTCCACATTGTCAATGGTCGCCATCCCGTCATTGAGCAGGTGCAGAACGATTCCGCCTTTGTTCCCAATGATACGGAAATGCAGGCGGATTCCCAACGCGTTCTCATTCTGACCGGCCCGAACATGGCTGGTAAGAGTACCTACATCCGGCAGGTGGCACTCATCACCCTCATGGCCCAGATTGGTTCCTACGTACCGGCTGAATCGGCTCGCATTGGGCTGGTTGACCGCATTTTCTGCCGTGTCGGCGCCAGTGATGACATTGCCCGCGGTCAATCCACCTTCATGGTGGAAATGAGCGAAACCGCCCTGATTCTGAATAACGCCACAGACCGCTCACTGGTCATTCTGGACGAAATCGGGCGCGGCACCGCCACGTTCGATGGCCTTTCCATTGCCTGGGCAGTGGCAGAACACCTGCACGACGAACTGGGCTCCCGCACCCTCTTTGCCACGCACTACCACGAAATGGTAGATCTGGAACACACGCATTCCGCGGTGAGCAACTGGCATGTTGAAGTCCGCGAATGGAAGGATGAAATCGTTTTCCTCCGCAAGGTTCTCCCCGGTCCGGCTGATAAATCATACGGCATTCAGGTCGCTCGCCTGGCGGGCTTACCCACCCCCATCATCGACCGCGCCAAGCAAATCCTCACCCACCTCGAGATGAGCGCCGGCGCCCGCGAACCCAAATCCGCCCGCCGCAAACGCGCCCGCGAATCCGGCCTGCCCTGCGCTGAAGAACCGGACGTAACCCAAATGGATATGTTCAACATGCTTGATGACGGCATCTGACAAATCGCCCGGTGCAGAACCTGGTAAAGATTCCGCATTGAGCTATTAACCAGTCAAATACCGCGCCTGTCTGAGCAAAATTAAACACAGGTCAAAAAAATGAGCTTGACTTACAAGCACGCTGGAATATACTTGAAGTGTTATTTAACCCAGGTATGAAAACTCTTTCCCTCCTTTCCCTTCTTGCTCTGACTGCCGCATGCGTGCAGGCCGCTCCTGTTCTTCAGTCTAAGGATCTCTCTGAGGAAACCCTCAAGAGCATTGCCACAGACCGCCAGAAAGCCAGCATTGAAAACTACAACAAGGCCGTGGCCCGAGCTGAGAAGAATCGCGAAGCTGCTATCAAGGAAGCCCAGAAGATTACCCGCAAGAATGATGCAGGCATGAAGAAGACCATTCAGCGCCGCCAGCTGAACACCATGCTGCCCCCCTGCGAACGCACGCCGGAAGCCCCCCGCAACTCTTCCCGCTACTAATATCTTCATCATTTTTTCTTATGGCAGGAGCCGGCACCCGGCTCCTGCATTTTTGTTGCACACGTGTCCCAAAGTTTGAGTACGGAGCTCGATAAATTGACTTTGGCGAGCCGCAGGCGAGCGGAATTCTGAGCCCCGCCTACTGGCGGGGCGGTAAGTTCAATAGCCCAGGGCGTACTTGTGAGGGCGTAGCAAGCGAGCGAAGCGAGACGCGAAGCCCCAAGCCCTGGGGTAAAGTGAACATAGTAACCGAACCCCGAGCGGAGCGGAGTGGGTGGCAGATATGGATGCGCGTTGATATGCAAATAATCTATGCTTAACATAAACGGAACGCTCATGCGAATCTGCCACCCCGCCAGCTGGCGGGGTTCCGGTCTTATTACTACACCATACCCAGGGCTCACGCCCTGGGCTCTATTGTATTGTTGTGGTATATTTCCCTCGTCCGATGTATAATCGGACTCACGGAGACGGAAGAATGGGATCGCTACCCATTCTTCCTGGAGATTGGAGCGCCCGTGCCCTGGGCAGGGTCGGAATTAT
>JAZRJB010000004.1:0-106905 GCA_045645565.1 Akkermansia sp.
GGATGAACAAAAACCCCAGAAAACTTTTCGCCGGCATGTCTGCAAAAGACAAGGCGAAGGAAATCGGTCTGCATTTTTACCCTGCAATAAACTGAGTATGCATTTTTTCACAATGTGTCGCATTTAAACTTGCAATTCACCATCTGCATCCCGACCGCGTTGCTGGTCGTTTATGATTTTCTGAGGTTCAAAAATCCAGCTGTGGTACGGGGGGCAGGTGGTATTTGCCGGCAGCAACGGGTCATTCCATGTGGCCCTGGGAGAAGTGGAGCCGAAAATGCCGTGCCGGGTGAACAGGTCGTTATCCCCCAGACTGTGAAGGAACCAGAAAGCGTTAATGGCGGACAGCCCGCCGCAGATGGCAAGCAGAGCGGTGCTGCTGCGGAAGGGGGTACGCGGGCGGCGGTGAAGCTGGAGCAGCAGGGAATACAGGGATGCACCGAAAAGGAGCAGTGTGGTATAAGGGCAAAACTCCACCCAGAGACCGGTGATGCTCCACAGCAATTCGCAGCAGAGCAGGGTACACAGCAGCAGGATAATGGCCCAGATAAACCGCGGCGGTATGCCGCAGCCCTCTACCTTGTCACCCAGGTAACAGAGCAGCCAGCACCCCGCCAGGGCAGGCAGGTCGTTGATGATGATGCTGGCTGTTACCAGAAACAGGTGCGGAATCTGCCACACTATCAGGTCATACCACTTGGGTTCATGCCCGGGTATCAGGTATGCACAGAGGCTCAGACTCAGCGCGGCCAGCACAGGAACAAGCACCAGCAGCCAGCCCAGACACCGCTGCCCGGTGCTGAGGGGGCGTGGTGCCGGGCGAGGGGGAATCACATTAGGTGCGAAGGGGGCTTTTCCTGGTTTGGCGGCTGGAGTCATCTCATGGCTTTCTGTTGACTGCCTCGAACATCTGTCGCCAGATGCCTTTAAGCTGTTGCGGGTGCGTGGTGAGGCTCCTGCCGCTGAGGTAGTAGGTGTCTTCACCATAAATGTAGAGAGCGGAGCCTTCAGGCGTGAGCGGAATAGCCGGAGTATCCCGCGAAATGCGCACGAGCCACCACGGGCAGGGGGAGGGGGTGGCATTCCTCGGGGCATCACTGCGGTGTTCAAATAACACAAGGGTACCCGGCTTGTGAGCTGGGGTGCTGGACAGAACAACCCGGCAGATAAGCAGTCTGGTCGGACCATCGCCGGAAAAATCCTCGCGGAAGAAACAGGGCTTGTTCATACCCCATTCACCAGCCTCTAATTCCTGAAGCAGGAGAACTGGCGCGTTATCATTCTGCCAGGATTTCAGGAAATAGTTCATTTCCTCAGCCGCAGCCGGTTGGGGCATGACCTGGTTGCCGGGGGCGGTTACATCAGCCGCGGTGGCACACGCAGCGGGTATGAGATATAAAATGCGTTTCATGATTTTTGTTCGGGAGTGAATATGCGGGCGATACTGCCATCTTTGTGCAGGAGAACATGGGCGCCCTTCCTGTCTGCCGGGAAAATATGGAGATAATCGCCAAGACCGTTGACATTGTAGGCAGCCTGGGTCAGTAATCCTTGTTGGCGCAGGGCGCCGGTTGCAATCTGCCGCGCTTCCTCGGTGTCGATTTGCCTCGGTTTATCCTGAGTTATTTCCCTGCCGAACAGCTCCGGATAGTCGGTCATCACTTTCTGCACGGCTTCAGTATGGAGCGGAGTAGCCTTCATTCGCATGAATAAGAAGTCATCCTGCCCGAGGTGCGTGATGTTTTCGACGGGCGACCAGATGGTGCGGTCGCTGGCAAAACCCAGGAATAATTCTCCATCTTCCGGGTAGATGCCGGGTTGGCGTTGTTCTCCCTCCACCTGTCTCCAGAAGGAAAGCCGGGCGCCGGGTTTCCACTTGCCCTTCAGGCATTCCTGAATCTCTACCACATTGTATTCGCGCTTGTAGAGGCTGGCATAGCGCTTATCATCAAAGTCAATGATCTGGGTGCTGATGAGCCGGCAGCGAAGCACGGAGTCCCACTGGCTGGCGCTTTTATACACAAAATGGCAGGCCCGTTCCAGAGGAGAAACCGTCCGAGCTGCGGTAGCATCCGGCATATAGGGACTGTATTCAGAACGCTGCAGCGGAACAACAGGGGCGTTCTCCTGGGAGAGCAGCGATTCAAGCTTATCAGTGTTCCTTTTGGTTCCGGGGATGATGCGGCAATGCTCCCGATACAGGTGCAGGGTATTGCCGTCCCTCTGAAATTGGTCCGTGAGCAGGAACATACCGAAGCTCGCCTGCACCCGTGACTTATGTTCCTTACTTTCAGCCGGGGTGATATCGGGGCCGCTCACCGCAGCGGTTGGCCAGTGGAGTAGAATGCGTTCACCAGGCAGGTACCCCTTGCACCAGGCAGCGGGCAGAGCCATGCTGCACTCCAGCGCGAAATCCTCATGCCATTGACCGCCTGATTCATAACGCATGATGCGGGGCTTCCAGGTTTCCCGGCAGATGATAGGGAGGCGCCTCACTTCCTCTTCTGAAATATCGTGCTTCACGTAGTGTGAAATCTGAGCCCATCTGGAGCATTGTGGCCAGTTGAAGTTTTTCAGCCCGTCAGTAGTAGCGATGGCATGACCAGGCGCTTCTGCTTGCAGAATTTCATTCCTCGTATGCAGAGAACGCAGTTTGCTGACTTTGTTCAGATTCACTAACCAGCGGCGGGCAGTCCCTTGGTTGGCGGGGGAAATGTTCTCCGTATCCAGCAGAAGCAGCGTGCCGGGCTGAATAAGGCTGTCGGCCGCTGCCAGCACGCGCACTGCCAGTTGCGGCTGACCAGTGGAATCCGCCAGTGAAAAATCCTGGGTAACAACTTCCTCCACCAGCACCACGGGGGAATCTGCTTCCTGCCATTGGAGAAGAACGCTGGTATCTTGTGTCACAGCCTTCACATGGGCCATCGCCAGCCCAAGTGCAATGATGAATCCAGCCGTTATGCGTTTCTCTTTAATCATGGTAGGAAGTGATATTTTGATAGAATATACGTAAATAAAAAAAAGTCAATATCTAACAGTGGATATCTGACTTTGGTGACATACAATGTTACCCTATTGAGAACAAAAAACAGGTGAAGACAGCTGAAACAATTCCTGATAGTCCGGCTATGACAGAAATGGACTATAAAAGGGCAGATTAAGCGCAGATGGTCACGACTAAGCATTGACAGAGCATAAAGCAGTTGTTAGAATGCAGGCTCTCATGAACAACGATGAAACAAAGACGCTCGAAACCTTAATCGACGAGCTACAGGCCCTGATTGTGGAGGTTGCTGATTTGCAGGATGATGTAACGCTTACTCCTGATACCCCCTTATTTACCGAGGATGGTCTTGCATTGGATTCCATCGATGCGATGGAAATCAGCACGATGCTGCGTCGCAAGTACCGCGTTACCCTTGATAAGGAGACCGAGAACGTGGACAGCCATTTTGCCACGGTTGCGTCCCTTGCTGCATTCATCCTGAAAAACAAGAATAACTGATAGGAGCTATGCAGGTCAGAGAAAAAGTTGATTCCTTTGTGCGGGAGATTCTGGAGAATGAGTTTTCAATAGATTTCTCCAGCGTTGAGCTGAATGATGAGACAAACCTGTTCGAAGAACTGGATTTAGACAGCATCGATGCTGTCGATATCGTGGTGCAGGTGCAGAAGCAGTTCAATGTAACACTTACCCCTGAGGACTTCAAGGAGGTTCGCAATTACGGCGGATTGCTCGATGTTATCTGTAAGGCTGTAGAGGCCTGAGCATGATTCGCCTGATAAAGATACTGGCGGGCTTATGCTCCATACTGTACCCATTGCTGGTGCTGTGGGTATTGAGCGCTTTCCGGGAGCATTTGCAGCACATCTGCATGTGCGGGTTGCCGGTGCTGGTTGCGTTGTGTTTTATTCAATGGTATAAAACCCGGCAGTGGAGAACACTAATCAATCCGGTTGTGGCACTGTTGCTTTTTGCCGCAGTTGCTGCAACCGATGCTCCGGACTTCTTTAAGCTCTACCCCATTTTGGTGAGTGCCTTGCTGCTCAGCCAGTTTGCTTCTACACTCATCACACCGCCCAGCATGGTGGAACAATTTGCCCGCCTGGCCAGCAGGGGGAAGCCACTGCCGGATTCAGCCGTGGGGTACTGCCGGAAAGTCACCTGGGTGTGGGTCGGATTCTTTTGTTTCAACATATTGGTATCTGCGCTGACCGCGTTGCTCGGAAGCTGGCAGGTATGGACCTTGTACAATGGCTGTATCTCATACATTCTGATAGGATTGCTTATGGGGGGCGAATGGATTGTGCGCCGATTTGTACAAAAGAATGAAGCATAACAACAGCAGAAGTTTGTAAGTATGTATTTGCCGTCATCTATACTGGTAACTGATATTTCTCCTGATACGCGTTTGTTCAGACGCCGGGAGAGCACGGTAACCCTGGGTGAATACCGCAGTGATGTGGCGCGGATGGTAAGCTCCATCCGGCGCAGTTGTGCGAATGAGGCTGTTCTCTACACCGAGGATAATTATGATTTTGCCGTAGGTTTGCTGGCATGCCTCTACGCCGGGATTCGCGTTATTCTGCCTGGCAATCTTTGCGGAAACACACGCGCACAGCTCGACCGCCCCGGCACTGTATTCGTGCATGAATTGCCGGCAGCTGACATTGAGGCAGAATTGACTGCGGCGGATGCGGCGTCAGTTCCCGTGGTCTTTTTCACTTCCGGCAGCACTGGTGAACCCAAACGCATCGAACGCAGCTTTGCCAATCTGGAGGCTGAGCTTCAAATGCTTTCGGAAGTATTTCCTGAAACAGAAGCAGTTGTTGAAGTTTTTCCCACGGTAAGCTTTCACCATGCGTATGGTATCATATTCGGCTTACTGCTGCCGCTGAGCCGCTGCATGCTGAGTGATACAGCACCATTCAGCGGCTTGTCCCCGTGGTTGAGCCGGGTAGAAAAACTGGCCACCCCGGGCTGCCTTTCCTGGCTGGTATCGACCCCGGCATTTCTGCGGGTCTGGGCAGATAACACGGACCTGGCTCCGTTGACCCACAGACCCGTGCGCCTGCTTTCCGCCGGTGCGCCGCTGCCCCTGGCGGTTGCAGAAAAAATAGAAGCGGTGACAGAAGCCCGGGTTTATGAGATATTCGGCAGTTCGGAAACCGGCGTTGCGGCGTACCGATGCCCGTTGGAAACTGATGTGTGGCAGAGCTTTGCGCAGGTACGTATGCAGGCAGATGAGGATGGATTGCTGATTCAATCCCCAGCGGTGTTACCTGGTCAATGCGCCAGACTGGGAGATTCTGCCATATTTCTGGACAATGGACGGTTCCGTTTGCTCCCGCGGGTGGATCGCATCGTCAAACTGGCGGATAAACGAGTATCCCTGACAGAAGTTGAGAATAGCCTGACAGGCAGTGGCTTGGTGACCCAGGCTTATGCTCTGGTACCAGAACACCAGCGCGTGTCGCGAATGGCCGTTGCGGTTGTTCCCAGTTCAGCGGGAATGGATTTGCTGAGAAACGAGGGGTATGCCGGATTCAAGAAAGCGCTCCGTGGGGTCTTGGTTCAGCAGGTGGAGCAAATCTTATTGCCGCGCAAGTGGCGCATCGTGGGCGAATTGCCCTGCAATGCACAAGGGAAGGTCACGCATGCTGCGGTAGAATCCCTGTTCAGCAGCAACCTGCAGCTGCCAGTCATGCTTCCCGTCTTCAAGTCAGACGAAAAGCTCTGCTTCAGGCTGTTGTATGTGGCGGATTCCAGTTATCTGGCAGGTCATTTTCCAGGATATCCGATTGTGCCCGGTGTGGTTATCCTTCAGAGCGTGAATCAGATACTCGAAAACTACTGGGGGCTTCGCGTATCAGGGATTGTCCGGTTTAAATTCTCAGCAGAGACACTGCCTGGGCATGAACAGCTGGTAACCCTGACCCGCAGGGGGGATTCCGTTTCAGCCGATATCCAGCTCTGCCACAACGAGGAGAAGGCTTGCCAGGGGAGATTCCTGGTGAGCCGCAGTGAGATGCCGGCCTGCTTCTTAGTCTAGCCCCAGGAGGGGTGCTGTTTCCCGGCACAAACGAACGGCTTCCGGATGATGAGGCACCCCTTGCGCGGCAAAAAGAGGGGCGTGCATCGTGAGGGTGAACACCGGGCATTTCTGCCCCACGTACCACCACGGGGCCTCCTTAGTCAGGAAGGGCTGGCTGGTGTCGATACGAATGGGAACAAGAGGCGCACCACTGCGGATGGCAAGGTGGAACGCCCCCCGGTGGAGCTTGTTTTTCTTGCCTGGGGTCGTGCGTGTGCCTTCCGGGAAGATGATGACATTGAAGCCTTGTTTAATCGCGTTTTCAGCCTGCTCTAACATGGCGGAGGAGTTGCCGTCGTTGACGATGCAGAGCCTGCGCAGAATCGGACGCAGAAAAGGCCATCTCAGGAGTGCCGGCTTGACAATGAGCATGCACTTTGGGATGATGGCGGTCAGAATGACCACATCAATGAGGGAAGGGTGGTTGGCGACAATAATGGAGGAGCGGATTTGTTCCAGCTCCTTTTTCTGAGGGGCAGCGAGCCGCAGGTTCCATGTGCCGCGAAGTAACAGGCACATTGCCTTCCACGAGTATTGCAGCGTCCGGCTCCCCAGTTCGCGCTCCCGTGCCGGAAAAATGGGGCGCAGGAGCAATAGAACAATGGATACGCATAAACCGCCGAAGCCGAACAGAAAGTAATCCAGAACCGCGAGTACACAACGAACCCGCGTTGCCAGACTCATGGGTGGAAGCTTGTGGTCCATAAGGTGCGAAGTTCTTCCAGGGTTTCCGGAACATCGGTGAGCGCCCCATTCCCGATAAGGAGCGCAGCGGCTTCCAGTTGCGGGTGTGTATCACCAAATACCAGAAGGCAGTCGCTGCCTTCTTTGCAGAGCATAGAGGCCTCCACCAGGCCCATAGCGAGCGTATTTTTACCGGCTGCAAGCGTGGTGCTGTTGTTCTGGTTGCGCGAAGCAAGCCCGAGCAGGGAAGCCGTTGCGTTATGCACGGAAAGTGAGAACCCGGCTGGTGACATTTCACCGTACTCGCCCCATTCCTCAAACAGGGCGTGAGTGCGTTCCAGTTCGCCGTAGCGGCTGGCATATACCAGTGGCAGTTGCAGGATGTGCTCCCCGCATCTGGATACCAGTTGTGCCACGCAGGTCATGCAGGCCTTGCTCAGCAGGCTCATGCGCCTGGGGGGCGCGCTGGGGAAAACACCACGCGGGACTGCCGCGGGGGCTTCCGTGCTGCTGACGGCAGCCTTGATATAGTATGGTGCCTTCAATGCTTCCATTTACGGAAAATAAGGCTTGAGTTGATGCCGCCGAATGCGAAGTTGTTATTCATCACATATTCGGTATCTATCGTGCGACCATTCCCTGTGATGAAGTCAACACCGTAGCATTTCTCATCCAGGGTGGTGACATTCAGATTGGGGTGGAACCACCCCTCTCGCATCATCATGATGCTGACCATGGATTCCAGGGCACCGCAGGCGCCAAGGGTATGCCCCGTGTAACTCTTGAGCGTGCTGGCAGGAACCGGGGTGGTGAAAATACTGCGAGTTGCCTCAGTCTCTGCGACGTCTCCGTTCTGGGTACCAGTGCCGTGCAGGCTGATATAGCCAATGGATTCAGGCTGTAGCCCGGCTTGTTCCAGGGCTTCTGCCATGGCGTTCTTCATGGTGGCAGCGTTCGGATTTGTAATATGCACACCATCCGTATTGGTGCCAAAGCCCACGATTTCAGCGTAAATATGAGCCCCGCGGGCCTGGGCATGCTCCAATTCCTCCAGAATAAGGGTGCAGGCGCCTTCGCCAAGTACGAGCCCATCTCGGTTGGCATCAAAGGGGGCAGGGGTGATTTCGGGGGTGTCATTACGCGTGCTGGTGGCAAAAAGGGTATCGAAAACGGCAGTCTGGACCACATTGCGAGTTTCAGCCCCACCTGCAATCATCACATCCTGGCGCCCCATGAGGATTGCTTCGTATGCCATACCAATGGAAACGCTGCCAGAGGTGCAGGCGGTGCTGCTGTTAATCAGTCTGCCACGCGTCTGGAAGAAGAGGGACAGGTTAACAGGAACGGTCTGCCCCATCATTTTAATGTAGGTAGCAGAGTTCATGTCCCGTGTGCTGTTTTCCTCCAGCAGCGTGACGCAGCCTTTCATGGCTCTCATGGAGCCGGAGCATGAGCCGTAGGCAATGCCGGTGCTGCCGCTGCTCAATACTGGATGCCCCTCAAGACCGGCATCGCGCAAAGCATCGCGTGTGCAGTCCACCGCAATCACGGATACGCTGGACATGGTGCGCATTTGCTTGCGGTTGAAATCTGAAGGCGCCTTATAATCCTGGAGAGCGGCAAAGAGGTAGGAGCGAAGCCCGTGAATCTCCTTCCACTCATCCATGCGGCGGGTGGTGTTCTTGCAAGCCTTGAGGCCTTGCATGATTTCCTCCTGTGTGCGCCCCAGTGTACTGATGGCAGCCATGCCGGTAATGACAACTCTTCTGCTCATACAAGACCTCCGTTCACATTGATTACCTGGCGGGTGATATAGGCGGCTCCTTCCGACATGAGGAATGAAACTGTTGCGGCAATGTCCTCAGGTTTGCCCAGGCGACGCAGCGGAACCATTTTCTTCATCTCATCAAGCGGCAGCCCCTCGACCATATCGGTTTCGATGATGCCGGGAGCTACGCAATTCACTGTAATTTTACGCTTAGCCAGTTCCAATGCCAGCGCCTTGGTTGCGCCGATGATGCCGGCCTTGGCTGCACTGTAATTCACCTGACCACGATTTCCGGCAACACCGGAAACGGAGGAAATGGTGATGATGCGTCCACCCTGGCGGTTCTGAATCATAGGCATGACACAGGGGGCCAGAATGTTGTAGAAGGAATCCAGGTCAGTGCGCAGCACCGCGTCCCATTGCTCACCTTCCATGGCGGGGAAGGGTGTGTCTTTTGTGATACCTGCGTTGCAGACAATGCCATAATATGCTCCATGCTCCTCAATGTCAGCCTTCAGGGTTTGCATGGCTGCATCTCTGTCTGCAATGTCGAACATAAGTACACGGCAAGGAGTGCCATTTCCTGCTAGTTCAGCGGCCAGAGCATCGCAGGCCTGCCGGTTGTTACGGGCGTGCAGAATAATAGCATAACCATCCTTGGCAAGCTGGCGCGCTATTGCCGCACCAATGCCTCGGCTGGAGCCTGTGATAAGACACCATTTGTGAGTGGGTGAAGTCATAATGAAATTGTATAAGCGGGAAATGTTATGGCGGGCATGTTATATCACTTAATCTTTGTCTGTGTCAATGTTATTCTGTATGCTCAGGCTGTTAGTTACGGATTGACAATCCGTTCGAAATCTGCTACATATCTGTGGCTAATCACGCTTATGAAGTCAGAACCCCGCAGACGCAAAAGAAATAATCCTCCCCGAATGGTACAAGCCCTGGCTGCTGCTCAGCAGATTGCATTCGGCCCATTAGCGTTTCAGGCCGTCCGGGCTATGCTCAAATGCGGAATGCTGGAGTTCCTGGAAAATAACCAACCCGCCAAGCGTTCCGATATCGTCAGCCGGTATGGCCGGTACATGGCAGATGTCCTCACGGAGTCTGGAGTGACTGCGGGGGTGCTTCACGAGGCAGAGGATGGTCAGCTGACGCTCACGGACGTGGGTTATTGTCTGCTTAGCGATGAGATGACGCGTGCTAATTTTGATTTTGTAGCAGATGTGTGCTATCTGGGTGCAGACCGTCTGTATGAATCCCTGGAAAAGGGGAGACCTGCTGGTCTGGAGGTATTCGGCGATTGGCCTACCATTTACGAAGGTTTGTCCCGGCTGCCGGAACCGGCACGCACCAGCTGGTTCTCATTTGATCATCTCTACTCCGATGCTTTTTTTGCCCAGGCGATAGAATTGATGCGCAGCAATGCATCTCTTGAAAACGTATTTGACGTGGGCGGCAACACCGGTAAGTTTGCCGGTTGCCTTCTGCGCAGTGTGCCGGAGGCAAATGTTACCATTGTTGATTTGCCTGGTCAGCTGGAGATGGCCCGGAACAATATGTCCTGGGCAGGGGACCGCTGCCGGTATGCGGCGGCAAATGTGCTGAGTGACGCACCTTGGCCCACCGGGGCAAGTGTTGTGTGGATGTCCCAGTTCCTGGATTGTTTTTCGCATGAGCAGATTGTTCACATTCTGCGCAAGGCTGCTGATGTACTTCTTCCCGGCGGCAGTATCTTTATTTCTGAGCCGTTCATCGATTGCCAGACTTTTGATGCCGCTGCGTATTCTCTTGCGCAGGGCTCGCTGTATTTTACTTGCATGGCAAACGGTAACAGCAAGTTCTACACCGCGGCTGAGATGGAGGAGTGCGTGTGTGAAGCTGGTCTGCAGGTTCGCCGTTCCTGGCATTCGCTGGGCAAGTATCAGTATTCGCTCATGCAATGTGTGCGCGCGTAAACAGGGAAACCTTTGTCAGCGGTCTGGGCATCCGCCTTTTACTGTGGGTTTACCGGTGTTGTGGACAGCGGACCTGCAGGGGGCTTGTTGCCATTGTCTTGACTTGCGCATACCCCTTCCTGCGCCGGGCTCGTGAAGCATCTGCCATGTATCGTCGCCAGTGGTGTCAATTCACCGGGAAGCGCGCATTCAGCAGCTTTTCGCACTTGCTTACTTTTGCGTATACGCTGGCTGACCGGCTGGCTTGCCGGGCTGGTTATTTTGACATGCGCCGCGTGCAGGTGCAAACCCCTGAGGCATACGATGCGTTGACCAGCCTGTACAGGCGGGGTTGTGGCGTATTCTGCATCACTTCACACCTGGGGTGTTTTGATATGCTTCGTGTCTTGTTCGACTGCACACGTGATGACATGCCGGGCGAGATTCACGTATTCATGGATACAAGCGCCACCAGGCAATTTGCTCGCCAGCAACTTCGATTCGGCGGCGGAAAACTGGAGACCTTCGTGCATTCTGTTCAGGAACTGGGGCCAGCCCTTTCGATGCAGATGGCTGAGAAGATTGAGAAGGGGGCCATGGTGGTCATGGCCGGTGACAGAACCTGGCGTGATGAGGCCCGAGCCAATTATACGGAAGCGTTCCTCGGGAAAGATGCCTGTTTCCCCCGTGGGTGTTTCCGCTGGGCTGCTGCGCTGGGGTGTCCTGTGTATACCTTTTGCCTGGCTGAGAACAACGGTAACTATGATCTGACTGTGGAATGCCTTTCTGAGGATGGTCAGGTTCCGGCCCATTCACTTGCCGGTCAATTTGTGTCCCATCTTCAGCAACTTTGCTGTCAATATCCTCTTAATTGGTTTAACTTCTATAATTTCTGGAAATGAAAAGTTTTTTTTTATCTCTGCTGCTTATGAGTTGCAGTGTCGTGTCGGCTGCATCCATGCCGGCGTTTCCTACTGCAAAGGTGACTGATTATGAAACGCTCCAGTCCTGGGTTCATCAGTCTCCACGTACGGTTGCCTCGTTTACGATGGAGCGAACCATGCCATCCGGGCGCATTCTTAAGAGTCGCGGGAGTTTTGAATATCGCCTCGGTCAGGGGATGATGTGGCGCACGGAGCATCCGGTGCGCAATGCGATGGTAATAACCACCTCCTCATTGAAACTGTACGATGCAAAGGGGCGGGAACTCCGCCATACGGATTTACAGGGAGCGCCGTCCGGGCGTCTCACTGCGGCATTTGCTCAGAAGTTGGACCCGGCATTCCTGAAGCAGATGGAACGGGGCTTTCATATTACATGCAGCGTTAATGAAGAGAGAACCAGGCTTGTCGTCGGGCTCAAAGCCCGGCATGATTCCAATGACCTTCGATGGATGCTGCTCGTCATCAGTGGCGGAGAGTTGCAACAGGTGTTCTATGAATCTGGTCGTCAGGGAATCACGAATGTGGTTTTCAGTAAGATAAAACATGACGAACAGGTTCCTGAAACGCCATTCCGTCTGGTGCCATGATGAATGCTCGTTTCAGAGGAGTGCTGGCGGGGCTTGTGCTGGCAGCAGCGGTGCTGGTCCTGCTGGTGAAGGGCGTTCATGTGCATACCAGCTTGTATGACCTCCTACCCGGCGGTGATGAAAGCAGTGCAACTCATGTTCTGGAGCGCATGGCGCGCACCAGCAGCCGTCAGGTCAATGTGCTGGTGAAGGGCGTTTCTGAGGAGACAGTGCTTGAACGCGCCCGGCAGATATGCTCAAAACTGCCGGAGGGGGTGCATCCGGTCACAGACCAGAGCAGCTTGAATAAAGTAGGTGCCTTCCTGCACCCGTACCGCTTTCAGTTGCTTTCGCCCCGGCATCGAGAAGCGCTTCAGCGGGGCGATGTAGAGGCGTTGTGTGATGAGGCCCTGGCGAATTTGTACAGCTTTGTACCGTTGTCATTGTATCCGGTTGATGAAGACCCTTATGGCTTTGCGACCAATTTCCTGCTTGAGAATCCGTTAGTGCGGCAGAATGGATTTGAACCCCGGGATGGAATCCTGCTCACCAACCGGGAGGGGGTGAGTTATGCTTATATACCGCTGTTGTTGCCGGAAGAAGCGGCGGATTCCCTTACGGCACTCCAGGAACAGATGGCAGCTATTGATGCCGTGTGCCAGGGGGATGAGGTCTTGATATGCGGCACGCCGGTGCATACCTGGCGCGCCAGCAGTTCCAGTCAGCAGACCATGGGGGTACTCAGCATTGTCTCACTGGTGATGATTGTAGCGTTATTCCTGTGGGTGTTTTCATCGGTGCGCGGCATGCTGGTCATGAGCCTGACTCTTGCGACCGCGGGGCTGGTAGCATTAGGGGCTGCTGTATTGATTCATGGAAATGTGCATATACTTGCACTGGTGTTCGGCTGTTCGCTGGTCGGTATCTCCACTGATTATATTGTGCATTATCTGGTAGGTCATCATGGTGAGGAGAGCGCTGAGATTGCACCGCCTTTGCGGCGTTCGTTGCTGCTGGGGTTACTTACCAGTTCCATCGGGTATGCCACGTTTTATGTTGCTCGTGCCGGGTTACTGGGGCAGATAGCCACCATTTCCATTGCCGGTCTGGCGGCTGCCATGTTGTTTATCTTTGCCTTTTATCCGCTGGTATACAGGAAGCATGTTCCCATTAAACTGGTGCCGGCGGCTATCAGGTTCGGCGCATTTGTGGCGCGCTGGCGTATACCGGCATGGCTGCCATGGGGATTTGCCATCATCTCCCTTCTGCTGGCAGTGTTCAAACTTCCCGTATGCGACGACTTACGCAGTTTCTACAGACCAGAACCCGCATTGCTTGCCGCAGAGAAGGAATTGGCCAGACTTAATGGCATGGAGCAGGGAGTCCTGACCCTGGTGGTGAACGGTGAAAGCGCAGAAGAGATACTGCAGCGCCAGGAGGTACTGGGCGCCGAGCTGCTTAAAGCCGGTGTGCCGTTTTACACCTCTGCTTCTGCCATTGTGCCATCTGCTGCGCGCCAGAAGGAGAATTTTGAAATGGTCCGGAAGCTTGTGGCAGCAAATGCAGAAGAAGTTCCGGTGGAAATGCCTTCAGATTGGCCCGGTCCATTATTACCGGAGCATCTGCTTGGTGGAGATTCCCCCTTTGTTTCGCTCGGTTCGCTCTGGGGGGATAACTGCGGCCTTGTGCTGGTTCCCGGTGCTTATCGTGAGCAACTGGCCGCCTTGCCGGCATATCCGTGGCTGACTCAGGCTGACCGGTTTGCCGAGTTGCAGAATCAGGTCCGGCAGTGGCGGGAGCAGCTGATGCTCCTCATGGCTGCAGTGGGTGTGCTGGTACTCGCTGTGCTTTCTCTTAATTTCGGGATAAGGAGAGCATTGTGCATCTGCGGTCCGGTTGTTGCTGGCGTGATGGCAGTTTTTGGTGGCTTGGCAGCATTCGGGGTTTCTCTTACCTTGTTCCACGTCCTGGCCTGTTACCTTGTTCTGGGCCTGGGGTGCGATTATGCCATTTTCCGGGCAACTCATGTCCAGGGGGGGATGATTACAGCCCTTGCGGTGTGCATATCATTCCTGACCTCCTGGGGGGTGTTTGGTGTTCTTGCCTTCACTGATTTTTCAGTGACTCAGGACATGGGCGTAGCCGTCAGCCTTGGGCTTACCGTGGCTTATGTGCTTTCACCAGCCGCCACGGGTGCAGCAATGCCGCGGTGCAGAGTTTTGTGTGAGCCCAGGAAATGAGCAGATTATCGCGTAACATGCGGAAATTGGAACGCCCGCCTTCCGGATAGCACACCGTCACCTCCACGGGGGTTACGGGGATTCCTTCCCAGTAGCACTTGACAAGTAATTCTATGTCACCGGCCATACCGGGGGCGATGTTATGGCGGTTCAGGAGGTCAACGGTTCGAGCCAGTGGATAGACGCGGAAGCCGCACATTGCATCTACCTTACATGCGCCAGCTGTTTCCAGCCATGTGAAGAAATTGGTGATGAGGCGGCCCTTTAACCGGGCCGCGGGGGCATCTGCGCCATAGCTGGGCTGCCCGAGTATCAGACTGGTCGGGGCTTTTCTTGCAGCAGCTTCAAAAACCGGTATGGCTGAGGCATCATGCTGTCCGTCGGCATCACATTGCAGCGCATGGGTATATCCTTCAGCATAGGCTTTGCGAATACCTGCTTTCATGGCGCCCCATTTGCCCTGGTTTACCGGTAATCTGAGAAGCTGAGTACCCGTTCCGGCAACTGCCTGGTCTATCAAGCTGGCTTCACTGGCAGCACTGCCATCATCAACAACGATGACCGGGAAACCGAATTCCGCAACTTTCGGAAGGTAGCCTGCGAGTTCTCTGCCGTGGTTATAGCAGGGAATAATGATACAGAGAGAGAAGTCCGGATTCATGATTCTTTCTTTTCTTCAGCAGCAAGCGCTTTTTTGACCAGCTCAATGAAATAGCCCGGGTTGACAAGGTCGGTTCTGCCGGTCTGAATATCCACTGCCATCTGCATGGTTTCACCGCTGGTGAGCAGCTCCTGGGTTTCGGCATCGCGAATGGTAAAGGCAATGGTGAGGGAGTTTGTATAATCCTTCAGCTCTGCTGTGATGGCCAGCTTCTGGTTCAGCACCGCGGATTTTTTGTATTTGCAGCGCAATTTGACCACTGGCCATATATGGCCCATTTCTGCCATGGTTGTGTAGGTAAGCCCGATTTTCTGAATAAGCTCAGCACGCGCTTTCTCAAAGAAATTGAGGTAATTCCCATGCCAGACCACGTTCATGGGATCCATCTCAAAAAAAGAGACCTGATGATAAACCGTTACTTTCATGGTGTTTAGTCTTCTCGGAGAACAGTAATTTCGGATTCGGCCAGCAGTTGTTCACCACAGCATATCTTGCAGGCAAACACGCCAACAGGAGGCGTATGAAGAACCCCGCGGGCTTCTACCTGGAGTGGTACTTCGATAGGAAGAACGGGAACGTGTGCCTTATAGTGCTTGATGGAAAGCAACTTGCCTATGCTGGCGGGTTTCCTGCCTTTCAGTTTATCGGAATAACCACAGAACAGCCCAATAGCCTGTGCCTGTATTTCCACAGCTGCCATAGGCTGCACACCATTGAGCTTGCTGTCATATAACAAGTCATGACTGCTGCACCGGGCGGATGCCAGTATGTACTGATTCTCCTCGTCTACTTCAAGAATACCCTCCACCAGCAACATGGGAGGTCGGTGCGGCAGGAGTTCTATGGCAGGCATGTCAATCATGACGGGAGAGTAGAAGGGCTATGTTATTACCGCCGAATGCGAATGAATTGCTGATACAGTGGCGCAACGGACGCTTTGCGACGGTTGCATTGTTGATTGGTTGCGGTTCACTGCTCAGCCAGGGCTGCTGGGGAAGTCTGCAATTCCCTTGCTGGAGGAGGCATGTGCAGAATGCAGCCTCCAGCGCACCGGCTGCTCCAAGGGTGTGCCCGGTGTATGGTTTTGTGCTGCCACAGGGGGGCTGGGTATCACCAAAGCAAGCCTGCATGGCATCAATTTCCATGCTGTCGTTAGCATCTGTGCCTGTTCCATGCAGATTTACATAGTCGATATCGGCTTCAGAAATTCCGGCCATCTCCATGGCCATGCGCATAGCCCGTACGGCTTGTGCGCCTCCGGGTTCCGGGGTTGTGGTGTGGTAGGCATCTGCCGTTTCTCCATAACCTGCTAGCACGATATCTCCACTTTTTGCTTCGCGTCGGGTCAGCAGGAACAGGGCCGCGCCTTCACCATGGTTGACCCCGCCACCCTGCAAGGTGAACGGACGGCATCGGGTTTCTGAGATAAGCTGAAGAGCATCAAACCCATGCAGGGCATAGTGGCACAGGGCATCTCCGCCGCCGGCAATCACCGCATCACAAATGCCTGCTTCCAGCAGACGCGCTGCGCTGGCTAATGCCTTTGCAGATGATGAGCAGGCTGTACTCAGGGTATACACCGGCCCCTTTGCTCCGGTGTATGCCGCTACAAACTGTGCGACATTGCCCACTTCCAGAAGTGCCAGTGCGTCGTCATCTTGATGACCGTCCTGCCATTCTTTGTGGTATTCTTCAATGCCTGAATTGCTGGAACCCAGAATGACCCCCAGCTTTTCAGGTTCAATCCCACGCCAGGTGGGGGCAAGCCGTTGCAGACAATGCAGAATAAGCGCATTGGTGCGGGTCTGCCATTGCTTCTGTGGAATAGATGGCAGCGTTTCCGTTACAACGCCTGCCGGAACAGGACGCCCGCCGACAAGGCGCGGCTCCATTGTGCCGTACGAACCTTGCTCAAGAGCATCAAGAATACTTTGCTGCTGGCTGCCCAGGTTACAGATGATGGTCACGTCTTCGATAATGCAGGATTTCATCGCCTTTAATTGCAATATGGTGTCGGGTCAGGAATACCGGCTGCGGCAAAGGAGTCTTTCCGTTCGCGGCAGGTGGAACACTGACCACAGTGCTGCTCCCCGCCACAGTAACATGAATAGGTATGTGAAAAATCCACACCAAAACCTGCGCCTATGGCTGTTATTTCTGCTTTTGTATTGGAAATGAAAGGCCGCAGAATCTGGAGTCTGGCGTAGGTGCCGTTCGTGATGGCGGCGGACATTGCCGCCATGAATTCCTCCTGGCAGTCAGGGTAGAGCGCATGATCTCCACCGTGGGCAGCGATGACAAGCCCGGCCGCTCCTTTGCTTTCGGCTATACCTGCCGCGATAGCGAGGAAAATGCCGTTTCGGAACGGGACGACCGTTTGCTTCATGTTTTCCTCAGCGTAATCATCGGTCGGGATGGCATCTGCGCCGTTGAGCAGGGCGCTTTCCAGGTGCGCAGAGATTGACCGGATGTCAATTTCATGGTAGGGCACATGGCATTGCTCTGCCTGCCAGCGGGCGCAGGCCAGTTCCCTCGCTGCGTGGTTGCTGCCGTAATCAAAGGAAAGGGCACAGACCACCTCATGGTGGTGCAGTGCCCAGTGCAGTGCTGTGGTCGAATCCAGACCTCCGGAGAGGAGAACGGCTACTTTCATGCAGGTCGGTTTTCTGGATTATGCTCGGCTTCGCATGTGAGCTGAATGCCGCCACGGGCACCAAATCGCCCGGTGACTTTCATCCAGGCAGGCGCGACTGCGGCTACGAGGTCATCCAGAATGCGGTTTACCACTTGTTCATTGAAGGCTGCGTAGTTGCGGAAGGAAACCAGATAGTACTTCAGGCTCTTGGTTTCAACCACTTTTTCTGCCGGGCAGTAGCAGATGGTGAGATGGCAGCTGTCCGGCTGCCCGGTTACCGGGCAGAGGGACGAAAATTCATGAGTATCAAGCGTCACCACATACCGCCGCTGAGGACTCCGGTTGGGGAACGCCTCCAGTTTGGCTTCCTCCGGGCTGCGGAAGAAATCAGAATGCTTGCCGAGAAGTGAAAGGTCTTTATGATCCATTGCGATATTAAGCTTTAGTGAGTTTGTAGCTATCCTTGCCATCCTTCATGGCCCAGCCTAGCTCAGCGAGCTTGCTGCGCAGGGCATCAGCAGTGGCCCAATCCTTTGCAAGTCGAGCTGCCCAGCGTTCATCTGCAATCGCCTTGATGTCCTCCGGTACCTCAATATCTGCATCAGGGTCAGGAAGTTGCAGGCCCAGGGCTTCCATGATGAAGCGGAACGCCTTCCATGTCTGTTCTGCTTCTGCTGCTTCCATCTCAGCAGGCTTGATGCCCTTCAAGGCGCTGAATACATGACCGAGGGCTTCAGGTCCGTTCAAATCATCCTCCAGGCTATCCCACGCGGGCTGGAAGGCTCCCAGAGCAGGGGCTTTTTTGATGAAGTCGCGGTAGGTCGGTTCCTTGGCGGCACTGGCCTTGGCGAGCTCTTTGTCGAAGCGTCCCAGTTTGTTAAGCGCACTGGTGGCATCTTTCATACCGGTGAGCGTGAAGTTCAGCGGTCGGCGGTAATAAGCGCCTGCAAGCACGTAGCGCAGGGCTGCAGGTGTGTAACCCATTTCCTGAAGCTGGTCAAGCGTGTACATGTTGCCCAGGCTCTTGCTCATCTTGGCGCCATCCACAAGCAGGTGGGTCACGTGGAACCAATGGCGTGCGAAATGCCCGCCACAGGCACAGCGGCTTTGGGCGATTTCGTTTTCATGATGGGGGAATACCAGGTCCACGCCACCGGAGTGCAGGTCAAAGGTGGCACCCAGGTATTTGTGGCTCATGGCAGAGCATTCCAGGTGCCAGCCGGGGCGGCCCTCACCCCAGGGGGACGGCCAGAAATTCGGTCCATCTTCAGGGCGGCGGGCTTTCCAGAGCACGAAATCGGCTACGCTGTCTTTCTCGTATTCATCGGTATCGGCGCGTGTATTGGCCGTTTTGCCAAGGTCGAGTTCCTGGCGGTCGAGATGAGCCAGCTGACCGTACTCCGCATAAGAGGAAATGCGGAAATAAACCGAGCCGTCGTCACTCTGGTAGGCATGCCCCTTGTCCATGAGCATCTGCACAATGTCAAGTTGTTCCTTGATGTGACCGACGGCGCTGGGTTCCACATGCGGAGAAAGGCAATTGAGCGCCTTACAGTCATCATGGAACTTGGCGGTCCATTTGGCGGTGTATTCACCCAGCGGCATGCCCTGAGCCTGGGAATTACGGATGGTCTTGTCATCCACGTCAGTGAGGTTTCGTACGTGCTTTGTACGAAGCCCCCCCAGCTCAACGACGCGGCGGAAAACATCCTGCACCACAAACGTGCGGAAGTTGCCGATGTGTGCCGCGGCGTACACAGTGGGTCCGCAACAGTAGAAGCGCAGCTGCTTGCCGTCTTCCGCCTGCACGGGCTTCATTGCCCCCGTCTGTGTATCATATAGGTGTAACATAACGCGGAGATTATGCCGTGACAGACAGCCTGTGTCAAGCTTATGGGGTGTCAGTGCCGGTAGTTTCGATGGCGGGCGGGTCGTATGCCTGAACCTTGTAGCAGCGGCGAAGGAGAAGGCGGCTGTTCTTGTTGGCGTCAGTCGGTTTGAACCAGACTTCAAAAGCCACGCCGAAGTACTGGTGCTGTTTGCCTGTCCGGATGACGAAGAGCGGTGTGCTGCTTGGGAAGAGCTTTGCTGTGTCGTCCCCGGCGGTGCTGCGTATCCACTGGGGAATGGAACCGGGAATGTCGTGCCGGAATAATTCTGTCACGTTATCTGAATGCCGGGCCGGACAATTAAGAATTTTGATGGTTTGCTCTGTCTCGATATCTTTGATGTAGAGCAGAATGACGCCCTGTTCACCGGGGTTTGCGTAGATTTCTGCCTGGTACGCACCTTCTTGAGCCAGCGGTTCGGAAAGCCTTAGTTCCGGCGTTGTTCCGGTGTATGATTCCCTCCCGCGCAGGAGCCGTTGGACTGTTTCCCGGGTGGGTGATTCTGCAAGCATCTGCATGCGTGCATCTGTTGCGGCAATGGCTGCATTGATGGCCTTGAAGGCTGTTTCTCTGTGTGTGCTGCCGCGCCATGCCAGCAGGAGATAGTGGTTTCTGCCGAGGTCCAGTGCAATGTCTGGAATGCGTCCGTTTGTTTCGGATTCCGGCGGGAAGGGTGCCCCGGGTTGCATGATGGTGTACCCGGCCGGCAAGGGGTCACCTTCCACCAGACTACGGAAGCAGACATGCACCAACCCAGGCGCACCTGATGTGGTGGGCGGCACCATGACCAGATGCCCGGGTTTGGAGTAAAAGGTGTCATCCCCATCGTGCCCGCTCCATCTGGGAGATTGCTCCAGGTAGCTCTTGAACAACGATTCATGCTGGGTTTCCAGAATGGTGAGATTAGGCGTCTTGACTAATTGCTCAGCCTGTTGTCTGCTTGAATCTATGTGAATGATCAGCGACGCCGGTCCATTGAGCTGGTCGTGAGCCGGGTGCAGGGTGTCGGTGGTTTGAATGGGGAAACTGTCTTCTTTACTTGCAGGCGGGCTGACATCCGCCGCAAGGGCCAGCAGAATGTAGCAAAGAAGGAAAAATGACCAGATGCTGAGGCATTTGAGAAACTGGCTGAAGGCCCGCGTATTGCTCAGCCTGAAAATGTGGATGATGACGGTCAGGATGACGAATGTTGCAGAAATGCCCAGCACGGCAAGAAGGGTGCCGCCGGCGTAGCGGATTGCATGCTCTCTGAGGTGCTGGGGGCATATTTCCGGGAAGATGACCGGAACGCAGCAGAGCAAGGCAACAGCTGCGCAGATGATATGCAGGCGGGTGGGGTAGAGAAGTAATCGCCAGAATGGATAGAACTGCCTGCTCATGGTTTATTTCTTTTCAGCGGGACTGAGCAGTTCCTCATGTTCCAGCAGGTAGCGCAGCAGGACAACATGCGGTGCATCTTCTCTCAATTCCTCATACCGGGTCCGGTATGCAGGCCGGAGTTCGGGGCGGAGTACTATGTTGCCATTTTCCACGATATCCTCAAGCATGGAGGCGTGCATGGGCATGTTGTGCTTCCGGAGGATGGATGCGGCTTCAAGAAGTTGGGAACCGGTGAGAAAGTCTATACGACCGTATCGTATGGTTGCATCCACTCTCAGGGCGTATCGAATTTCCTCCAGTGCAGGATGATCGAATGCGGTAAACGCAGCTTCCCACGGGCGGGGCAGTCCCTTGAGCTTCATCTGAAGGGCAAGTGCCGTGTGTACGATTTCCGGGTCAAAGGCCTTGGCGTATTGCTGGAGCTCAGGCAAGGCTCCGTTTCCTTCCAGCTCTGTGAGCATTTCGAGAATGCGGGACATGGGCGCAGAGGCCGCGCATTCAATCATGTCGTCCTTGCTGACAGGAAGCATCGTGCCGAGCTTGTGCAGTGCTTTGCGCAGTAACGCCGGGTCAACATGCCAGCGCATGCTGTGCAGGGTGGTCAGCAGATGCGCGGGTATTTCTTCCAGGAAATGTTCACCATGTTCCCAGACGGTCAGTGAGTTGACAAATGCTTCCGCCGCTGTTGCGTTGCCAATGTGCATGAATGTCAGCGTGTCGGCAAGCGCTTTTTCCGGAATACGGGAAAGCGTGGTTGATGCCAGGTAGTTGCGTACCAGGCGTTCTGCTCGCGCAAAGGCAGGGGTGCAGTAACGGCGGGTCAGGTAATCCTTGCTGCCGGCGGATTTTGCCAGCAGCGCCTGGTTGTTGCGGAGCCGCATATAGCGCAGAAGGGCGCGTTCTTCAAATGGTATGCGCAGGGATAATTCCCGCGGGAGTGTTCCCTGGGAGGAAAGCCGTTGGTATAAGTCAGGTATGGCTGAAAGATAGAATACGGTATTGCAGCCATTTCTGTTTTCTATGAGGGGGTCGCATCCTTCGACCAGAAGCTTTTCAATTATCGGGTCAAAGTAGTTCTTGCGAAGCTCTTCCGGAACATTGATGGCGGCTCTCGCTGTTTTGATGAGTATCGTGTCCCCGTTGGTGTCTGCTACTGGTGCCATCATGGTATCCAGCAACCGGGGAATGTTCAGCGATGGCTGAAATGAGGGTGCAGACTGCGCAGCCGCCGTCAAACCGGCGACCAGGAGCGCTCCGATACCTTTCCGAACAATGAACATTACCGACTTTCAATCTAAATCAAATCCAGCCGCGTGTCAATCCGTATTTTGGGTAGACAGCTCAAGAAATGCCTCTGCATGGTGCAGAATAAAGCGGGCAGTTGCAATTTCCAGTTCGAATTTCCAGGAATCGCTGTCTTCAGTAATCTGGTCAAGCTTTTCCGGGTCGTCCATGGCATGCACAATCTCCTGGTAACGGGCGGCTGCTTCAGACGCGCCAATTTCCTTCATGGCTTGAATCATGAGTTGTTGTTCCTCCGGGAGCATGTCACCAAACCACAAGCGGGAAAGTGAGGTAAGCAGTAATGCTTTTTCAATGGCTGGGTTGCTGGCAGATTTCTGCTTGCTGCTCAGCCATGCGTCCACATCTCCATCCCGTGGGGTGGGTAATCCCCTTTGCCGGAGTTTTGCCGCCAGCGCACCTGCTTGCAGCGCTTTGGATGTGTGCTGAATGTATTTCTCAATATCGGATTCTGCACCAGGGCTGCGGTAGAGTAGCTCTATCAGACTGGCTGCGTTATCGACATCGTTTTCCTTATCAAGCCTTTCTGCGGTGGTAGTTATGATTTCCTTCGGCAGGATGATGGATTCGCACGTTGACAGTGCGGGGAGGAGGCTGTTGCCGTGTCCTTTGTTCCAGTTTTCAAGGCTTGTCCAGATGGGCATAGCTGCAATAAGCTGACTCAGCCGTGCGGGGTCAATGTCTTGCAGTAATTCTGCCGCCATGGGGAGAATGTCTGCATATTGCGGCTGGTTTATCATCTGCTCATTCTGTTTGAACACAAGTGCAATGGTGTCAAATTGTTCTGCTGACGGAACGCGCCCAAGGACAGAAGCCTTGCCAATTTGCTCCAGGAGTTCCGGCCCAGACGTGAAGTTGATTTCAGGCGTGCTGATTTGGACACCGCGCGCTTCGAGTTTTTTTACGACGACCTGATTCTTGGTCAGGAGTTCAGCTGCGGTGAAGGCGGGAGAACCATCCTGCCGGATTTCGGCCAGATGCGGATCTGCCCCATTCTGGATGAGCAGTGCGCAGATGTCGATAATAGCTTCCTGCCGTTCTGCTTCTTCTTCCTCTGCCGGGGAGAGGAGGTGTCCCGCAGCTTCCAGAAGTGGCGTGGTGCCGCTGAGGTGGTTGGCATTCACATCTACACCGGCTTCAATCAGGATTCTGACTGTTTCTGTGTGCAGATTTGCAGCCGCCATGAGAAGCATGGTCTCCTTGGCGTTGGGCGAATTGCCTGCACCGCGTTCCAGCATGAGTTTGAGGGCCTTGTTCCACCCCATGATGGCCGGGGCCTGGCACGTTGTTTCATCTATCGGGCAGTTGAGATTCAACAGGTGCAGGAAGACTTTTTCGCTGTAGCTGTTGAGACCCGCATGGTTAATCAACAGCGTGTCGTTGGCTGTTGTTCTGGATAAATCCGCACCACCTGCCACAAGTGTATCAATCAGCTGAATGATGGTGTCATCTGTAACGGATTCATCTTCGATGCCAAGCATTGCAATTGCCAGAGAGAGCGGGGTGTCTCCCATGGCGGTTCTTGCATTCGGGTCAGCGTGGTCAATGAGCAGGCATCGCGCTAATTCTGCTTTCTTGAACAGGCATGCCAGGTGAAGCAGGGTGATTCCTGAGGGGCGGGAGGCTAACTTGGCATCTGCCGTTCTGGCGAATTCCTTCATCAGTTCATCAATTTCCCCGGCATCCGGCATTTCCAGAATTTCATCAATGCTGATTTCTGGTAAATAGACTGAAATATCAGCCAGTTCCGCAGCGGCCTCAGGGGTTGCGTGCCCTTTCTCGTTCTGACCGCAGGATAGGAGCAGGACGGCACTACAAAGACTCAGAATGGCGCTACGGGCGGAAATGTTCACGCTGGTCATTGTACCATATTGCCCGCCCCGCACAAGCCGGAAGTGTGAAATTACGCGTGTTTCTGCTTCATGTACGTATTCCGCGCTTGCTTTAAATGATGAAAGTGGTATAGAATGTGAGTCACACCGATTATGAGTACTTTGAAAGACCAGCTTTTCGATGAGATATTGCAGGCACGTCAGCGGGTATATGCTGTTGGCAGCCCTACGCCATTGCAGGAGATATGCCTTCCTGATGTGGGTGCGGTTGTCTATGCCAAGCGCGAAGATCTGGGCCCGATTAAGGCTTACAAGTGGCGCGGTGCTTATAACTGCATGGCGAAGTTGACCCCTGAGCAGCGTGCAAAGGGCGTTGTTGCTGCATCTGCCGGAAATCATGGTCAGGGTGTAGCCCGGGCTGCCAGGTACCTGGGGTGCAAGGCTCATATTTTCATGCCTCGTTCTACACCTGTTGTTAAACAGAATGCTGTGCGCATGCACGGCGGTGAGCAGGTTGAAATTGTTCTTATTGGTGACTCCTACGATGCGGCTTCTGCTGCTGCTCATGATTTTGCGCATGAGCATGACCTGACCTTTGTGCATCCTTATGACCACTTGTACACCATGGGTGGGCAGGGAACTCTTGCCGATGAGGTCGTGATGAGCGGGCAGGGTGCTTTTGACCGCATTTACTTGCAGATTGGTGGTGGTGGTCTTGCGGCTGCCTGTGCCTGCTGGTTTAAGAAATTCTGGCCTGACTGCAAGTGCATTGGCGTGGAGGGCGTTAACCAGGCTTCCATGAAGCTGGCTGTTGAATGTGGGGAGCGCAAGACCCTGCCGTATGTTGATGTCTTTTGTGACGGTACCGCTGTGCGCACGGCTGGTGAATTGACCTATGAGCTTTGTTCTGAGCTGCTGGATTCGTTCGTAACCGTCAGCAACGAGGAGGTCTGCCAGGCTATCCGTGAGCTGTGGAATGGGTTGAGAGTGATTACTGAACCCTCAGGCGCAATGGGGCTTGCTGCGCTTCTTCAGGACTGGCGGAATGGTGTCATTGCCCCTGGTGAGAAGTGCCTTGTTGTGCTTTCCGGCGCTAATATGGATTTCACGCAGATGGGGGTGGTAGCCAGCCGCGCGGGCGTGCAGGAGAATAACCGTACAGAGCGCTTCCTGCAGATTCCCATGGAGACGAAACGCGGCCAGATTCTCAAATACCTTGAAAGCATTCCTGCCGGTGTTCAGCTTACGGATGTGCAGTATGGTCGCGTGGGCGGGGATATTCAGTACCCGGTCTTTGGAGTGCTTGCAACAGAGTCCCAGTTTAAGGCGATTGACGAGGCCCTGAAGCTCAAGGGGCTCAGCGCCCGTGATGTCACGAACCACGATGATGTCCGCTTCCGTATGATTTCATACGACCGTGAGCGTCTGACTCATCCTGTTTTCTTCGTTATCGAGTTCCCGGAACGCCCGGGTGCTTTCTCAGAGTTCATGCGCGTCATGGGCAAATACGCCAACCTTTGTTATTTCAACTACCGGTACTCAGGTGAACATGTGGGACGTGCCCTTGTCGGTCTGGAGTTTGAATCGATATCCGACCGTGATGCATGCCGCGCTGAAGCTGAGCTGCTGCTCGGTACGACGATTCAGGGGCTGCATGAGCTGCCGGATGATGTGCGCCACCGCGTGCTGGACCGAATGTCACCGTTGGAGAAATGATTATTCTGGCATCTCAGTCTCCACGGCGCAGTGAGCTGCTGGCCCGGGCCGGGCTGGAGTTCAGGGTGGAAGTGCGCGACACTGATGAGGTTCATGACGCCAGCATGGCGCCTCAGGAGCTGTGCGCAGTGAACGCCGCAGCCAAAGCCGCCGTTGTGGCTGCCGAGTTTCCTGATGATATTGTCATAGGGGCTGATACTCTTGTGTTTATTGATGGCATGCCCCTTGGTAAACCTGCGGATGAAGCTGCCGCTGTTGCGATGTTGCAGCGGCTCCAGGGGCGCACGCATGCCGTATGCACGGCTGTTGCAGTCTTTATGCCTGGAGGAGAACGGCGGGATTTTGCAGAGATAAGCTATGTGACCTTCCGCGCTCTGGATGAAGCTGCTATCCGCCATTACATGAGCCTTGTTCATGTTTACGACAAGGCTGGCGCGTATGCTATTCAGGAACAGGGGGAGCTTATCATTGAGCGCTTTGAGGGGGATTTGGATAATGTTATCGGTCTTCCCGTTTCACGTTTGCTTGCAGTGCTGGCAAAGTGAAAACAGTTCCTGGAAACCCAGGAACTGCTTTGCAAAAGGCTATGCCGGAGCTGCAGAATCAGCGCTTGCCGTACCGCCGCTCCCGCCGGGAGTATTCAGCTAAGGCTGCTTCAAATTCAGCACGTCCGAAATCAGGCCAGAGAACATCTGTCACATAAAGTTCGGAATAGCTGATTTGCCAGAGCAGATAGTTTGAAATGCGCATTTCACCGCTGGTGCGTATGAGCAGATCCGGGTCAGGCATGCCTGCTGTATAGAGTTTGCTCTCCAGTAAATCTGGGGTGATGTCCTCAGGGGAAAGGACGCCTGCCTTCACCTCTTCAGCCAGCTTGCGGGCAGCATTTGTGATTTCCTGCCTGGAGCCGTATGAAAGAGCCAGAACAAGATTGATTCCATCGTTGTCCTTTGTTGCATCTATACTGGCCTTTAAGCGTTGCATGCAGTTGTCGGGCAGCATATCCAGCTCCCCGATTGCGTGCAGACGAACATTTTTCTGGAGCATCTCCGGAGTCCTTTCCTTGAGATACCTCTCCAGCATGTTCATCAGGGCACTGACCTCCAATTTGGAGCGCCCCCAGTTTTCTGTGGAGAATGCGTATAACGTTAACCACTTGACGCCGTGTTCAATGCACAAATCAAGTGCGCGCTGAACAGAAAGACCACCCTCTTCGTGACCTTTGGCGCGGAGAATGCCTTTCTGCTTAGCCCAACGACCGTTGCCATCCATGATGATGGCGATGTGCTGCGGAATGGAACTCATGGATATGAGAAAATTACAGCTCGTATTCGCCGTATTCTGCCAATATGGCTTCTACGCGGGCTACGTCCTCAGGAGAGTCTACGCCGCTCGTTGTCTTGCGACCACGGTAATTCACCTCGACCATCTTGACCCTGAGACCATTGTAGAGGAATCTCATTTGTTCAAGACCTTCTACACAGCCCATTTCGTAATCACTTTCAGGCAGTTCAAAATAATTCTTGAGCGCACCGTATGTGTAGGCGTACAGCCCAACGTGACGGCGAACCGGGCTTTTCTCCATTGTTTCACGCGCTTTTTCCGGTTTGCGGATGGCGGGAATGGTACTCTTGGAGAAGGCAAGTGCATAACCGTTTTTGTCTACAAGCACAGTCGTGCCGCTGTACGGGGTCGTCTTCTTAGATTCAACCAGGCGGTCGTATTCAGCCCAATCCAGATGAATGCAGGGAGTGAAGACATCGCCGGGGCAGGCTTTCCACTCATCAATCAACTGCTGGATGACCCAGGGCGGGCACAGGGGATTATCGCCCTGGAGGTTGACGATGAAATCAGGCGTGTTGCTCTGCTGGCTCACGGCATCCCAGCACCGCTCCGTACCGCTGCGGCATGTTTCTGCTGTCATCACAACAGGCACGTCAACCCCTTGGCAGTAATCTACAATGCGTTGATCATCTGTGGCAACAACATAGTTGCAGTTGTCGTTCTTTCTGCAGATAGAGGCGGCTATATCCGCTACTCGCTTAATCATTTCTACTCCTGCAATCTTAACCAGAGGCTTACCAGGCAGGCGAGTGGAGGCATAGCGGGCGGGAATAACAATAAGAATAGACTGAGACATGGTACAAATCGGGGTTGTTCCTGTGTCTCTATACTACCGCATCTTGTTGGATTTGTCACGAATAAAAGCACAATTTTACCCGGGGCGGGATGCTCTTTGCTTGACATTTGCCCTAGGAAGAGCCTAATATACGGACATGCGCAAGTTCCTGCTTTCTCTTTTCCTGTGTTCCTCTGCTTTGTGTTATGCTGAAACAGACCCCATCGCAGAGGTTTATGCGCGGCTGGATAGCGCGATTACCCAGGTGGTGCAGGCGCTTGAATCCATTGAACAGCCGCAGGATGCTGACCGCGCTGTGGCAGAGGTAAGAGCGGGTATTCAAGCCCAGCAGGAGCTTCTTTCTGTTGATGAAAAGGCCCTCTGGCAGTACATCGATAATACGGATAACGCCAAGCAGCCGTTGGTTGATATGCTTGAACGCCTGGCTTTGCAGTTCGCGCGCCTCGAGCAGTCTGATTATTTTGGAAATGCAGAGTTGCGTGCCTTGCTTTCTCCCCAGCTGGTTGAGGACCCCTCTGCCAAGCCGGCTAAGAGTCAAAAGCTCCGGACGATTGACCATGACGAGGATTAAAGCCTGCTGATTTTTCTTTCAGCAGCTGCTGGACATGCTCAAGTTCTTTGTCCATATAGTCGGGCAGATCGTCGCGATGCTGCGACATATCGGCAAATATGGCATCCCGGTATTCTATGGCTGCCGCCCGTGATTCTTCCTCTGAGCCGTATTGCAGGTCGGAGAAGTAGCGGGTGATGATGCGGCCGCAGCGCTGAATGCTGACGCGCCAGCCTTGAAAATCGGTATTTTCGTAAGTGTAGCGGGTAAGATTTTTGCTTTTCATGGGGTGTGTAGCGGTATGGACGCCACACACCCTCATGAAGCTTCAATAACGTTTACTTGATTAGTCGTTGAGCCGGTGAGTCAGGGGGATGTTGAGCCGCTCACTGGGCGGATCCACATGCAGAATGACAGGGAGTTGCGTGCGCTTTAAGCCAGAGGCCAGCAATTTACGCTGAATGATGCGCACATCATTCTCCTTAAACATGTAGTTATGCTCTTCATTCAGGAGTGTGGAGGGCGGGGTGTTGCAATCCGCCAGTTCGTGGATGATGCGGTTTGTTATGCCGTGCTGCGGTTCTGTCAGTGACCCGAAAATGTCTGCGTATTTTTCTTTCATTCGCTCGGCGAGCATGAAAAGGTCCATGTCGTACAAGTTTCCGAGTGGTGCCAGGTGACCGCCGGACTGTCCATACATGCAGAATTCCCCCAGCATGAATTCACGCCGGCTGAGCGGCGAACACAGCATCATGCCGCGAGATTCAGCGTGCGTCATGGCAACAGCTGTGCGTAAACGCTCAAGAAGAGGTGTTGCTGCTTCGTCGTTTATCAGAGCCTGACCAGCGGTGGCGAGTGCATCAAACTGCGGCGTGTAACAGCTGATGCCGAGTTTGGCGGGCAGGGGATTCGTTGCTTCAAAGCTGATGCCGCACACGTTTTCTGACCCGAGCGCTTCAACGCAGAGTGTGGCTAGAATGGCAGAGTTCGGGTGGTCCAGGGGGACGCAGACTCCCGTGAAACCGTTGTTGCGGATATTGTCCCGTATGCCGCGTTCCAGTGCGCATGAAATCAGTTCTTCCGGTGCGGGGAGTGCAGCAGCGCGGGTGGGGCGCTTCAGGTTGACAACCTTGGCTGCTGTTTCAAAATGCGGCAGTCTGAGGATTGTTTTGTGATCTGCGGAATAGACGCCGGATGCGCCGCCGTACAGATTGTTGCCTGCTGTTCCTACCGGGCGGCAGCAAATCACAATTGAGTTTGTCATTTCTGCTTCCCAGTTGCGCATTTCTTCATCATCTTTGGAGGCTCCTGCATACCACGGGGTGTTGGGCAGGCGCACCATGATGTCGTGCGTCTGGTCCGGCAGGAGTTCTGTATCGGTCGTGTCGGTAAAGATTTCGGTGCCGAGAACATTGACTGTACTCATGTTCTCCAGTTCCGTTACGGAATCCTTTTCCAGCAGGTAGGGGGTAAGGCAGACGCTCGGTTCATCGTTCATCCACCAATCATCGTCATCTCCGTCTCCTACCATGCCTACATATAACTCGTCGTCACTGATTGCTTGCGTGTACGCAGCCAGGAGAAGCGGCGCATCACCCAGCTCCCGGGAGAGGGTGTCAAGTGCGGCTCTGGTCTGCTGCAGGAAGGAACGGCGTGTGACGAGGTGCCCCGGTTCCAGCCCGCATAATGCTGCAGCTGGTGCCACGACAAGCTCGGCTCCGTGGTCAAGGCATTCACGATAACCTTGTACAATGTTGCGCAGATTGTTGGAGAAATCCCCTGCTATGGGGCTGTTCTGAATGATGCCGATTTTCGTAATAGTTGTTGTCATTGGGGAAAGGTCGAGTGCCGATGCATTGTATACTGCACGTTTCTGCTACTAAAAGCAAGAATAAATACTGTATTGCGCTACAGTTTTGCTGGCATGAAATAAAAATAAAAGGTAGTGTGCGATGCCGTACACTACCTTAAAGACTGATAATCCGACTATCAGCTCAGCTTTTCCTGCCAATAAGCAAGGCGTCTGGCAGTGTTGGCCGGATTCGGGGAACCTGGGTTGGTGCGGAGCGCAAATGCCCGGTCCAGGTTGAAGACCTCATGCACATCCTCACCGTATTCAGGGGAGATTTCCTTGAATTCCTCAAGGCTGAGTTCATTGAGCGGAGTACCGGTTCCGACAGAAACGGCTACTGCTTTGCCGACAAGCTCGTGAGCCTTGCGGAAGGGAACGCCTTTGCGCACCAGGTAGTCTGCAAGGTCCGTGGCAAGGAGGAGGGGGTCACTGACGGCGGCGGCGCAGCGGTCCGGGTTGATTCGCATGGCTGCAACCATTTCTGCGTTTACGCGCAAGGCGAGGCTGACGGTTTCAAATGAGTCAAAGAGCGGCTGTTTATCTTCCTGCAGGTCGCGGTTGTAGGTAAGGGGAAGCCCCTTTACCGCCACCATGACGCTGACCAGATTGCCGTAAAGTCTTCCGCTCTTACCGCGGGTCAGCTCACAGACATCCGGGTTTTTCTTCTGGGGCATCAGGCTGGAGCCGGTGGTATGCGCATCGCTGAGGGTGCAGTAGCCGAATTCAGCGCTGCTCCAGAGGACCAGGTCTTCGCTCAGTCGGGAAAGGTGGGTGCCAATCAGTGAGAGGTCGAAAAGGGTTTCCATGATGTAATCGCGGTCCGCAATGGCATCCATGGAGTTTTCCGTCACGCTGTCGAAACCGAGTTCTGCAGCAATGCCTGCGCGGTCCAGGTTGATAGTGCTGCCAGCGATAGCGCCGCTGCCAAGGGGGCTTACGTTGACCCTGCGCCGGCAGTCCGAGAGGCGCTCGGCATCCCGTTCAAGCATTTCAACGTAGGCGAGAAGATGATGCCCGATGGTGACAGGTTGAGCCCGTTGAAGATGAGTATAGCCAGGGATGCGGATTTCTGCATACTGAGAGGCTTTCTGAACCAGGGCGCGCTGCATGTCCTTCAGCAGCTCCAGCGTTTCATCAATCTGAGCGCGGCAGTACAGGCGGGTATCTGTGGCAACCTGGTCATTGCGGGAGCGGGCCGTGTGCAGCTTTGCGCCGGGGGCGCCGATGCGGCGTGTCAGTTCGCTTTCGATGTTCATGTGAACATCCTCCAGCTTCATGCTCCACTGGAAGTTGCCAGCTTTGATATCACTCAGGATTTCCTGCAAGCCGTTTGCAATGGCATCGAACTCCTCCTGAGTCAGCATTCCGGCCTTGAGCTGTGCTCTGGCATGGGCCGTAGAGCCGGCGATATCGTGTTCGTATAGTTTCCAATCGTAGGATACGGATTCACCATATTCCAGTACCAGATCTGCTGTTGGTTGAGAAAAACGTCCAGTCCACATAACGGGGAAAGCATACCACCATCATGCCCCATGTGCAAGCCACAATGCTGGCATTTGCCATGCTGGCTGTGTCTTTTATCTTCCTGAAGTATCAGTTCTTTTCCCTGAAACGCGTTTTAAATCTGTCCCAGCTGTTGAAAAGGCCAGCCAGGAGGGTGCCGCTGATGCTGTGCCATACGCAGCAGATGGCTGAGGCTACTGCTGCTTCCGGCATTGCTGGGAAATGCCGGGATGCCAGCACTGTGGCCAGGCCGGCATTCTGCATGCCTACCTCAATGCTTAACGTGCGGCGCTTGGCCTTGTTGAGCCCGTAGAGGTGGCCGACCCCGTATCCGAGCATGTAACCGAGCGCATTATGCAGGAAGACGGTGAAGAAAATGAGGGCTCCGCTCGTGAAGAAACTGCTGCCTTTGGCTGCCGTTACCCCGCCTACAATGCATGCCAGCCCAATGACCGAGAGACCGGGCATGATGGTGCATGCTTCTGCGTAGACCTTGTTCTGGCTGAATTTGCCATTGCAGAAGGCACCTATCACTACGGGGAGGATGGTGACAAAGAGAATACTGCGAAACATGCCCATGGCGTCTACATCAATGCTTTCACCTGCAAGCCAGAGCATCAGGAGCGGAGTCATGAACGGGGCAAGCAGTGTGGAAACTGTGGTCATGCCTACGGAGTAAGGGACATCTCCTTTGCAGAGAAAACTCATGATATTGCTGGAAACGCCTCCTGGGCAGCACCCTACAAGAATCAGCCCTGCGGCAATGCCCCGGGGTAAATCAAATACCGTTACCAGAGCCCATGCAATCAGAGGCATGATGCTGTACTGGGCAATGGTTCCTATGATGATATCGACCGGGCGGGCTGCCAGAATGCGGAAATCCTGCGGGCTGAGGGTGAGCCCCATGGTGAGCATGATGAAGCCAAGGAGAAGAGCCTGCGTGTCACCCTGCACCCAGTGAAAGAGAGTTGGTTGCACAAAGGCAAGAACTGCCGCTGCTATGACAAAGGGGGAGGTGTGGCGGGAGAGCAGGTTGCTTAAATGCTTCACTATGGCTGGCATGGTACACCGCATTGTACGCGCCTTTTTCTGAAAAGCAAGGCGGAATCAGATGAAAGCGTGTCAACTCAGTAGAATTTCCTTGCCAAAGATGGTTGTCATGCGTAGAATTACCCGCGGTGTGCGTTGTATACCGAACGCATGCACTGTGACTAAAATTTAACCGTTTTTCACTACAATGGATTTCATTTCAGATTGTGCAGAGTCCCTGTCTCCTTCCCTTACGCTGGCTGTGACCAATAAGGCAAAGGAGATGAAAGCCCGCGGTGAGCAGGTGTATGGCCTGGCTGGCGGCGAACCCGATAAGGATACTCCTGAGAACATCAAGAAGGCTGCTATCACTGCTCTTAACAATGGTGCTACCAAGTACACTCCTTCCGTAGGCCTTCCCGAGCTTCGTCAGGCTATTTCTGACAAGCTGAAGCGCGATAACGGGCTGAATTACACGCCTGACCAGATTTGCGTATGCAGCGGTGCCAAGCCTGCTGTTTACACAGCCCTGCGTGCTACCATCTCTGCTGGTGATGAAGTTATCATTCCTTCTCCCTACTGGGTGAGCTACCCCTCCATGGTGGAGCTTTGCGGTGGTACTCCCGTGTATGTTGAAACGAAGGCTGAGAATGGCTGGAAGATTACTCCTGAGGAGTTCGAGAACGCCATGACGCCCCGTACGAAGATGATTATCCTGACCACTCCGCACAACCCGACCGGCACGGTCTACACTGAAGATGAGCTGCGCGCTCTGGGGCAGATTGCTGTGGATGAGGATATCCTCATCATCGCTGACGAAATTTACGAACACCTCGTGTACGGTGACACCAAGCATGTTTCCATGGCTTCCCTGAGCGAGGATATCTACAATCTGACCATCACCATTAACGGCTTCTCCAAGGGCTATGCCATGACTGGCTGGCGTCTCGGTTATTCCGCTGCTCCTGCCCACATTGCCAAGTATATCAAGCTGATTCAGGACCACACCGCCTCCAATGCGACAACGTTCTGCCAGTATGGTGCCATCGAGGCTCTGTCTGGTGACCAGAGCTTCATTTCTGACCTGCGTGAGGAATACGACTTCCGCCGTCAATATGTGTATGGCCGTCTGCAGTCTATGCCCAAGATTAAGGTTGTGGAGCCCAAGGGTGCTTTCTACTTCTTCATTGATACCACGGAGCTGGGTATGGGCTCCCTGGAGCTTTGCGAGAAGCTGCTTGAGCGCTACAAGGTGGCTGCCGTTCCCGGCATTGCATTTGGTAATGACAACGCTATCCGCATTTCCTACTGCACTTCTCTTGACGTGCTGAAGGAAGGTCTGGATCGTCTTGAGGATTTCTTCAAGAAGCACTAAGATTCACAAATATCAATAATGAGAAGCGGTGCAGGTAATTCCTGCACCGCTTCTTTGTATTCAGGTAATGAGAGAGGAAGCATCAGCGCTTCCTGTATAATTTCCAGGAACCATCCTGGGCAATGAATTCCCAGGCCGCAGGGTTGGTGATGCAGTCCGTCTTGGAGCGGTGGACGGCAAGGTAATCACCCTTTTGCAGTTCATCCGTAGTCTTGGTAAGGATTTGAGCCTTGCCGGAGGAATAGAACTGGGCAGAGTAAGGCACCTTGTTGTCTACATAATAGAGGGGGGCTGTTGAATCCCAGTTCTGCAGCAGTTTGTTCTGGCAGCGGTATTGAACATGGTTGAAGCCTTTTCCTACGCCAAATAAGCAGATGAGCAGCAGGAGCGGAAGTGCGGAGAAGACAAATTTGCGGTAGTCCTTTCCTTCAGCCTGGCGCAGAGCCCACAGCCGGCGAACCAGCAGGATGCAGAAGGCAGGAACTGCCGGTAATATGTAAGCCGGGAGGATATTACGAGCCATGGTGAAGAAAACCGGCGTGCTCAGAGCCCAGCACCAGAGGAAGGCTGTTTCCGGTTTCGGGAAAGCCTGTATCTTGCGGCGCATGATGAAGGGCAGCAGCAGCACCCAGGGCAGGAACATCTCCAGCGCATAGAGCCAGATGGTGCCGATGGCACGGGAATGACCGGCGCCGTACAAATCACCCTTCCATCCTTTGACGAGGAAGCGTTCGAAATGCTCACCGATGATGAAGTAGCGCAGGAAGCCGGGGGTTGCCTGTTCTGCTGCAACATACCAGGGGATGGTCAACAGCAGCATCATCAAGGTGCCACAGATCCACGGAATTTTCTTCCACAGCTCAACCCATTTTTTCTGCCAGAGCGTCCACGCAAAAATGGGCAGCCCGCATACGACCAGCGCGAGGGGGCCTTTGCTCAGCAGTCCAATTACCAGACCAATGAAGAAGAGATACCCCCAGATGCGGCGCGGGGTGGCATCTGTCATGGCTCTGTAGAAGCTTACCATGGTAAGCGTTGTTCCGAATGCCAGGAAGGCATCCGTCATGACCGCGCCGGCTGAAACAAAGCCCATGGCGGAAATGAAGAGGACGATGATGGCAGCAGTAGCTTGCTCCTTGCGGTTTGGCGCAAACGGCCAGAGGAGGAAGCAAAGACCAATTCCGCAGGTTGCCAGGTAGGGTGCCAGGCGGGCGCCCAGCTCATTCACCCCGCAGAGAAGCATGGTGGCAGCACTCCCCCAGAAGGATAACGGAGGCTTGCCCCAGAATGGTACTCCATATTCAAACTGAGGCTGCAGCCAGTACCCGGTTTCCACCATTTTTCTTGCCATTTCACCATAGCGGGCCTCTGTGGTGTCCATGAGCGGGTAAATGCCCAGACTGAGCAGACGCACCAGCAGAATCAACGCTAGGAAGCCGATAAGGCAGGGGATGATGTTTTCCTTTTTGTTCAGAAGGCAGGGCAGCTGGAGGCTCTTCTCAGGGAAAATCTGTTTAATCAGGGCATAGATAAGGAGAATGCCGGCTACGCTCCACCCGAGGCAGATGCAGGGAATGGAGAAAATCTGCACCATATCCGGAATGGCGGTCAGTTCATAAATCCACCTGAAAATGTGGAAGAGCCCGTCATCGTACATGGTGGGAATCTCTGCCACTTCATCAAGAGCAAACGCCTGGTGCGTGAGTTGGAATGCTGTTCCTGCCAGTAATGCCGGAACCGCAAGGCGGAGCGCATAGGTGGGCGCGGGTGCTTTTGGCATGAGCTTGTTGCGCATGACATGCAGCGTGGCAACCAGAACAATGAGCAGAAGTGCAGAAATCCATCCGACGCCAGGTAACTGCAGCACGTTCTGCCATGCTGCGCCAGGGTTCATGATAAAGTCGCGCGTGAGCAGGTGGAAGGATTCGCGGGATATGACTTCCACCAGTTCCTCCAGCCAGTTAATCAGGCAGAAAACGGAGAAGAAAATAAGAGTAAGGCGTTTGTCCCAGCGTGTGTTATGGAAGTCGCGGGGGAGTACCGCGAGGTATATGGTGTACGGAAGTGCGGTGAAGAACAGACAGGCCGTATTCTCATTCAGAAAGGAAACCATGGAGTCCAGCAGGTCTCCTTCCGCAGGGTGTTTGCTTCCTGTCAGTAACAGAATGAGTAGTTCTATCAATTCAAAAAGGACATAAACTCCGATGAAGGGAGCCAGTCGTTGCCAGTAGTAGGTCCATGCCTTGCTCATGTCCTGCATTCTAGCATATAGATGTTATTTATCAAGTGAAAAGTGATTTGTGGTTGAGTTTTTTCTAAGCTGCTTAGGGCTAAGAAACAGCACACCCCCGCGGCTTGCGCTGCGGGGGTGTTTGAGGGGGGGGGGATTAATAGTGACCACCGCGGGGGCCGTTGTGCCATTTCCAGGCAGTTTCCACAATCTGGGTTACATCCTGGTATTTGGGAATCCAGCCGAGGATTTCGGCAGCCTTGCGGGAGTCTGCAATCAGACGGGCGGGGTCGCCTTCACGGCGGGGACCGTAGGTCACGGGAGCCTTCATGCCGGTCACTTTCTCGGCGGCTTCGATAATCTGCTTTACGGAGAAGCCGTTGCCGGTGCCGAGGTTGAACCAGTTGGTCTCGCCGCCTTCCATGAGGTAATTCAGCGCGCGCAGGTGGGCATCAGCTAGGTCATCCACGTGGATGTAGTCGCGGATGCAGGTGCCATCCGGGGTGTCGTAGTCGGTGCCGAATACGGTGATACCGGGGCGCTCGCCCTTGATGGCCTGGAGAATTACCGGGATGAGGTGAGATTCGGGCTCGTGGTCCTCGCCGATAGCGCCGTCCACAGAGGAGCCGGAGGCGTTGAAGTAACGCAGGAACACGCTCTTGAGACCGTAGGCGCGGTCGCAATCCTTGCACACCTTCTCAAGCATGTACTTGGAACCGCCGTAGGGGTTGATGGGATCCTGCTTCTCCGTCTCAGGAATCGGTACCTGGGTCGGCACGCCATAGGTGGCGCAGGTGGAGGAGAACACAAAGCGCTTGCAACCGGCCAGAATCATGGCGCGGAGCAGCACCAGGGGCTTGGCAATGTTGTTTTCGTAATATTTCAGCGGGTCGGTCACGGACTCACCCACTTGGATGAAGGCTGCGAAGTGAACAACGGCATCGAACTTGCCGTTCACCAGCAGGGGGTAAACCACGGAGGGGTCACCCAGGTCGCCTTTAACCAGTGTTACTGCTTCGTCCACAATGGCGGCCTCGTGGCCGTACACCATGCTGTCCAGTACGGTGACATCTGCACCGCTCTTAACGAGCTGGCGCACAGTGTGGGATCCAATATAACCGGCACCGCCGGTAACGAGTACTTTCATGATTTGCGTTGCGTTGTTAATTACAGCATAGAAGCCAGCAGGGCTTCAAGCTTGCGGATGTCCGCGGAGAATTTACGGATACCTTCGGCCGTCTTTTCGGTGGCCATGGCATCTTCGTTGAAGAGGAAACGGAAGTTCTTCTCATCAGCGGGGATGCGCTCGATATCGCTGGTGGCAGCGGCTTCGGGGGAAAGCAGGGGCTTCACCTCATCCTCGCTGGCGGCCAGCTCTGCCAGCAGTCCGGGAGAAATGGTCAGCAGGTCGCAGCCGGCAAGTGCCAGGATTTCTCCTGTGTTGCGGAAGCTGGCACCCATAATCTGCACCGGGTACCCAAACTTCTTGTAGTAATTGTAGATGGTGCGCACGGAGATAACACCGGGATCAGTCTCGGAGGTGTATTTCTCGCCGGTGGCGGCTACGTACCAGTCAAGGATGCGACCAACGAAGGGAGAAATGAGGCGCACGCCGGCTTCGGCGCATGCTACGGCTTGAACCAGGCTGAAGAGGAGCGTAAGATTGCAGTGAATGCCTTCCTGCTCCAGCTGACGGGCGGCCTGAATGCCTTCCCATGTGGCGGCAATCTTAATCAGCACGCGTTCGCGGGGAATGCCGGCTGCTTCATACAGAGCCATGATTTCGCGGGCCTTCTGCACGGTGGCTTCAGTATCAAAGGAAAGACGTGCGTCTACCTCACTGGAAACGCGGCCGGGTACGCGCTTGAGAATTTCCAGGCCGAAGGCAACAATGACGCGGTCCATAAGTTCGCCAATCTTGGTGGCGGGGGCGTCAACGCTGGCTTTGAAGTCTGCTACTACGGCGTCCAGAATCGGGCGATATTCGGGCTTGGCTGCGGCTGCCAGAATAAGGGACGGATTTGTCGTGGCGTCCTGGGGTGCGAATTCTTCCATCTGGCGGAAATCGCCAGTATCAGCCACCACGGTGGTGTATTGTTTGAGTTGTTCGAGCTGTGTTGCCATATTCGTGTGCGCGTATTCTAGCATAATGAAAGCATGACTTCAAGCCAGCTTTTTGCCAGCGTTTGAGAAAAAGTGGTGCCTCAAATCAGCTCCTGGAGTTTGTTGACGGTTATGCCGGGGACGATGGTGGTCTTTCCATCAACGCTGCGTAAAATCGGGGACCCATCGTAGGCGACTCCTGAGAAGTGCCCGACGATGCGTTCCTTATCAGTAATGGCAACGACTGGTCGCGGGGCTCCCCATGAGGATTCAAGCATAGGCATGATGCTTTCTAATCCATCATCCACGAATTTGAGGAAGATGTCAGCAATGGAATCTGCCAGCATGGAACGGAATTTTTCAACAGACGGGCAGGAGGGTATCAAGTCGTACAGTCGGGTCACCGGGTCAGACGTGGCACCCTGAAGTGACTGGATGTCGTTGAACATATTGAGCCCGATGCCGATGGAAGCCATGTTTGCTGCTGGTCTTTCTACCAGAATGCCGGCAAGCTTGGCGCGGTCTACGAGAACATCGTTGGGCCAGCGGAGCCGCAATCCCCGTATATTGTATGAGTTCAGGGCGTTGATGACGGCAGCGCCGGCTACAAGGGGCAGTACCCCCCAATGACGGTTTTCCCTGGGTTCCAGGGGGAGGTTGAATGTTGCCCAAAGCCCGCCTTTGGTGCCGAACCATGTCCGGTTAAAACGACCACGCCCGCGGGTCTGGCTCTGGCAGCTGACCACGGTCCATGCAGGTAGTTTGCGTGCTACATTAAATGTAGATTCGCATTCACGAACTTCCTCGATTTTCCATTTGGTGCTCACGAGTGTAATAGTACACCACAATGTGTGAAGCGTCCATAAAAAATCGTGAAATGGGGGTGGCTATTTTTCTGACAGCCGATTCTGAAGGTACGTGCGCGCGAATTTTGTATAAACATGGCTAATTTTGCCATTGCGGGCAGGAGGGAGCTTTGGTATAGTGGGTGCGTTGCATGAGAAAACGACGCCCCAGAAGATTCCTTGTTTGTACCGCGCTGCTGGCTGCGGTGTGGGGTGGTGTTTCGACATGGTTTTATATCAATGACTTGGTACAGCCTGTTTTGCAGCCTGTTAATCAGTCGTATACCGGATATGCCAATGTGCCGCGTAAGGCGCCTGGTTTGAGAATTGAGCCTTTTGTGTTCAAGGGGTGGGACGGTGGAGATGTGCAGGCTGTCATTGCGGTCAAGGATGGCGAGGAGTCATCCCGGCAGTTGAGCGTCATTGGTGATCTGATGAATAAGCCCGCTGAGCGATTGCATCAGCTTGACTATGTGCTGGTGTGTGTGGATTGGGACCACGGTATCCGCTCCGCGCTGCCTGTTGCAGAATCATTGACGGCGGCCGGTTTGACCTGTATTCTCTGGGAGCCACGTGGGGTTGATGCCCGCAGACCTTATTGCACGCATGGGCTGAAGGAATGCCGCGATGTGCCGTTGCTGTTGGATGCTGTGACCCAGCGTAGTGGTAAGGAACGTCCTGTTTTTGCAGCTGTTGGTCAAGGCTTTGGTGCCGGGCTGCTCTTGCAGGCAGCCGCGGCAGAACCCCGGATTCGCGGGCTGGTGTCGATTGATGCTTATGCCTCGCTGCGCCAATCTGTTGCGCGAACGATGCCGAAGAGCGTGCTGCGCCCTGTTGTCCTGTGGCTTATGGACCAGCGTATCAGCCGGGCTGCCGGGATGGAAAGCTTTGATGTGGCTCCGGTTGAGCAGGCGGCAGATTTGAACCGCGATGTTCCTGTTCTGGTTGTCAACCTGGTGCAGGATAGCCCGGTGAGTAATTTCAAGGATGCGATGACGATATACAGGCGTCTTTCCAGTGATCATCGCGATGTGTGGACGATGCGCAGCGCCGATGACCCAGCCGGAGCTACTCATCGTCAGATTCGTTTGAAACGCGGTAACCGCAGTGAGGCTGTTCAGGTGGGGCTGCTGAACGATGAGGATAGTGCCATGAGTTCCATTGTCCGCTGGCTCAATGATTGTGTGGTGGATGCTGTCGAAACGCCGCGTTTTATAGAACCAGCCAGACCAAATCTGATTTCATCCGAGCGTCAGCTCTGATTTGCATATAAATATGGATTCTTTCTCTGATCAGGATAATGATTTGAACCTTCACATGCGCCGCGGTAACCGGCGCCGCAATGGGTATGAATTAACGCGCCAGCGTGATATGGTGCCTATTGCCATGGGGGCTGCCTGTGCTGCGGTGGTTGTACACGCACTACTGTGGATGTATTTTCCGTCGCTTTCCGTACTCGGGTTGAAATCATTAGAAGGTCCGGATAAAGTGAAGATTGACGAGATTGTCCGAATCGTTGTCAAGGAGCCTCCCAAGGAGGAAGAATTGCCGGACAGCAAACCGGAAGAACCCACGGATGAGCCTCAGGAAATTGAGGAGATTGCTCATGAACCGGAGGAAATTGATATTCTTGATGTCGATGTGCCGGAGCTGGTCATGGCACCTGGTCCGACTGAATTGAATGTGGGTGAGCCTGTTTATGCGGCGGAGGAATCATCTCCTGTCAATGACCTGCCTCCTGCACAGCTGGATGTCAACTCACTTCAGCCGCAGGACCTGACGGCTGAGGCTCTGCACATTCCGGAGCCGACCCCGGTGAGCAGTAATGATGTTGTCGTCAACGCGACTGCGCAGGCTGATGTGCTTGACGATGCCTCCAGTCTTCTGGAGCAGGAACTTCGTAAGGCTGCTTCCGAGGATGGTAAGAATCTTCCTGGTGATACGCGCAGCCTTGCCCAGTTGATGGGTGAGCAGAACCTGAGCGCAAAGTCCGGTGTGGCTCGTCTCGGGGCTGACGTTATGTTCGGGTACGATGAATGCAAGCTGAAGAATTCTGCCCGTATCACCATGCTTCAGCTGGCTGCGTTGATTCAGAAGAATCCTGAGACGTATTTCCTGATTGAAGGGCATACGGATAGTATCGGTGGAAACGCTTACAATGCTTTGCTTGGTCTGCAGCGTGCTGCGGCAGTGCGTGCCTGGCTTGTCGGGAATGGTGTCCCGGTGCAGAATGTCTATATCCGTTCATGCGGTAGTTCAATGCCGCTTGCCCCGACTGATGGTAATAAGGATGCGCAGGCGCTGAATCGTCGTGTGGAGATTCACATGCGTGCCGGCGGTGAGGAGCTGCCTGCTGGGTCGTGTGATTATAAATACGCGGTGAATCTGGAGAAAGCCATCACTCATCAGATAGCGGCTGGCGTGAAGGTTCCGACCACTCCGGCGTTCCGGCTGCCGGTAGGCGCCAGCCTTGAGGAGAGAAAGGCGGCTGAAAGCAATAAGAATGCCGCTGATTCCAAGTCCTCAAAACGCCAGGGCCGCCGGAACTGAGAAGATTATTATATGAAAGTGGAGGAAGGGCAGGTTGTGCCGGGATGCGTGCCGCCTTTCAGAGGCGCGTGCCGTTGGCTTCTTTCGTTGGACTATGATGAGACATTGCGCAGCGCCAGCGCTGCTCAGCCGGTTTCTGCTGAATTTTTTGAATTGATGTCCCGCTGGCGTCATCTTGGTGTGCGTTGGGGTATCAATACTGGTCGCTCTCTGCCGTATCTCTGTCAGGATTTCCTGCCGTGCGCTCCGTTTCTGCCGGATTTTATATGCACGTGTGAGCGTTACGTGTATCTTGCAGGGCAGGATGGTAGGCTGCATCCTCTGCGGGCATATAATGACTGTTGTTTTGACCACAATATGGAATTGCGTAAGCGCGTGCGCCCGCTGCTGCATGAAAGATTGGCGTCGCTCCGTGCGGGGTATCCGGAATTGCGTTGGGAAATTGCAGCAGATGATCCATTATCGGTTGAGGCGGTCAACTCCGCTACCATGGATTCGATTATGGCTCTCCTGAATTCATTTATCAGCACGTTGCCCGGAGTGACCGCGCAGCGGGCAGGGCGGTATATGCGCCTGGCTGATTCCCGCTATTGCAAAGGAACTGCGTTAGAAACTGTGGCGGCGCACTGGGGTGTGCCTCAGGAGCGTTGGGCGATGCTCGGCGATGGCCATAATGATTTACAGGCTTTTCGTTTATTCCCAGATGCGTTTTGTGGCGCTCCTGCCAATGCTCATCCCGATGTGCTGGCTTATCTACGTTCCTGTGGTGGGTATATTTCCCCGGTAGCGGGCGTTATGGAAATCCTGCAGGCCTGGCATGATAGCAGAATGACAAAACTCTGGTAAAAATAAGTCTTAAATTCGCTTTCAGCTTGACTTTTTCACCAAAAGATAGTTTCATATCTTCCCGTTAGCCCCATGGGCTGCTGACCATTCTCCCAATAGAGAAAACAACAAACGACACATAAATCATTATGGGATCGCTTAAGAAGAGACGTAAGGCCAAGATCAACAAGCACAAGCGCAGCAAGCGCATGCGCCAGAACCGCCACAAGAAGCGTTTGCGTTACAAGTCCTAAGCTGCGCGCTTAGGCCACGTCCGCAAGCGACGCTGTTCTTTTCACGGCACTGTTTCCAGTTTGGAACCAGTGCCGTTTTTTTTGTTGTTGATAATTGCTGTAGGCGGAATATAAATAACGAATACTTAAAGAGTTAAGTGTGTGTGGTAGTTAAAGTTTTTATATATGGCGAAATAAATGGCAAAATAAAGGCGAAATAAAATCCTTTGCTGAGGCGAGTAAAAAGACGTCAGAGTACGGGGGCTGCGCTCTATGTCCTGCGTGCTGGGCAGAGACGGCATCATCCCCTCACCACTAGCGCGAGGGAAGGTTTAACAATGCTATGCAAAATAAAACAGGCGCCCGAAGCTGGGCGCCTGTTTGAAAAGACTTGATTGTTGGAATCAGAGCCGGATGGCGGCGGAACTCCAGGTGAGACCTGCGCCGAATGTGACCAGGAGAACAATGTCACCCTTCTTGGCCTTGCCGGAGGAAATGGCTTCATCCAGAGCAATGGCCACGGCCGCGCCAGAGGTGTTGCCGTATTTGTGAACATTGACAAATACGCGTTCCGTGGGGATGCCCAGACGTTGGGCAACCGCGTTGATGATGCGCAGGTTTGCCTGGTGGGGGATAACCAGACCTACGTCTTCAGGTTTGATGCCGGTGCGCTCGATAAGGGAGAGGGCGCTGTCTTTCATGTGGGCCACAGCGTAGCGGAACACCTCATTGCCGCGCATGGCAAGTGTGTAAAGTTTTTCCTGAATGTTTTCCTCAGTGGTGGGAATGGCAGAGCCGCCGCCGGGGACCATGAGGAGGTCAGTCAGGGTGCCATCAGAGCCGATGTCGGAGGCAAGAACGGCGCCATCGCCCTCAATACCGGTGCCTGTGCGCAGGATGGCTGCACCTGCACCGTCACCAAAGAGAACGCAGGTGGAGCGGTCTTCCCAGTTGACGATGTGGCTCAGTTTCTCGGATGCAATGATGAGCGCTGTCTTAGCCTGACCACAGCCAATGTACTGGACGGCTGTTTTCAGGGCGAAGAGGAAGCCTGAGCATGCGGCAGAAATATCAAACGCAGCTGCATTCACGGCGCCGATATTGGCCTGAACATAACAGGCGGTGGAGGGGGTGAAGGTGTCCGGGGTTACGGTAGCGACAATAATGAGGTCGATTTCTTCCGGGGTGACGCCTGCAGACTCCATGGCTCTCTTGGCGGCCTGGGTTGCCATGTCGCTGGTCTTTTCATCAGGCGCAGCGATGCGGCGCTCCTCAATACCAGTGCGGGTAACAATCCATTCATTGGAGGTATCAACCATCTTTTCCAGATCTTCGTTTGTAAGGCGCCGTTCTGGAACATAGGAGCCTGTGCCGATAAGGGCAACCGGGAGCCGCTTGAAGGGTTTTGTAAGGTCGTTCATAACAACATGATGTTATAGTGAGTCTTGCGACAATGTCGATAATCTATACTAGCATGGTAGGTTCGCTTTGGCGAGAATATTTTTTACTTATGGCGCAAAATTAGAGTTTACTCTATTTAAATCCACTCTTTGGGCATGAAAAACTGAATTGCAGACGCTTTACTGAGGTTTCTGAGGTTAAGGTAACGGGTTTGGAGGAGGGCTGCATTGCGGTGCCCCATTTCCTCTTGCAGGAGATGGAGATTGTGATAGTGTTTCAGGTGCATGCTGGCAAAAGTGTGGCGCAGAGCATCGTTCTGCCATTGCAGAAACCCGGCTTTCTGCCGTAACTGGAACCAGAGGCGATTCCAATTAGCTGGGGCAATGTGAACCTGCGGGGCGTCCATGTGCCGGAGGACAGCATGGGCGCCGCCCCGGAGCGGTATGGCACGCGCGCCGCCGGTTTTGCTGTTGGTGGAATCAACATAAACAACATTTTCATTCGGGTCTATATCTGACCATTTCAATCGCCTCGTTTCCATGGGACGTATACCACACCACAACATTAATCTGAGAGCGCATTCCATTCTCTGCAGCCGGTGGTCAGATTTACAGACATTGAGAAGGGTGCTAATCTCACTCAATGACAGGATATTGACTGTGTTTTCGTGAATAGGGGGAAGCAGGATGGCATCTGCCGGGTTGCTGGACCGCCATCCCTGGCGAATAGCCTGGGAAAAAATACTGTGCAGCACGGATTGCGCCTTGCGGAAAGAATGTGAGCTATGCCCGAATTGCTCCTCCAACATGAATAAGCATTGAGAAATATCAATATGCTGAACCGGCGTGTCCGCAAATCCCGGGTAGCTGCAAATCCTGTTGATATATGAGCGTAAATCAGCCAGTGTGCTGGGGCGCCGGTGTATCCGCGCCTGAAAGCTGAATGCTGCAGCATCCCTGAAACTGATTATTTCAGAATCACGTAAGGCGCTGTTGGAGAGGATGCGAAAAGTGTACAGGGATGATGTCTTATTCATGATGCGTGAATCTTTCATCAGTGCTGTTACATGTTTGTCCCAGGTGGTGCCGGAAGCAGGTTGTCTTAATTTCAAATATGAGGTTTGCATATTCAAAACTATATTACAAGCGGTTGGAAATGTCACACGGCATTCCTTGAAATCATCTGAAAGCCGCAGGGGAACATCCGCAATTTACGCTTGCCACGCATCGGAATATATGGTACTCTCTCCGGCGTACGTTTTCCCATCCGCATGAATAAGGAATATCGCATCGTCATTGGTTCAGATCACAAAGGAGTGGATCTGAAGGAAGCCGCTATCGAGATTTTGACTGGTTGGGGGTTCCAGGTGGAGGATGTAGGTCCCGCCACAAAGGAATCCTGCAACTATGCAGAGTATGCCAACGCTGTCTGCAAGCGCATTGTTGACGGTCGTGCTGACCGCGGCGTTCTTATCTGCTTCTCTGGTCTGGGAATGAGCATTGCTGCCAATCGTTGGAAGGGCGTACGTGCTACGCTGGCCCGCACTCCTCAGGAGGCTGCATTTGCCCGTCATCATAACGATTCCAATGTGCTTTGCATGGCATCTGCCTTCCTTTCTCCTGAGGCAATGGAGGAAGTGCTGCGCATCTGGCTCGATGCCGAGTATGAGGGTGGTCGCCATGTGAACCGTTTGCTGGTTGGTTCCGGTTCTCCTCTGGCTGCGAGCGATCCTGAACTTGCCGCCTATATTGAGGAAGAGCGCTGCCGCCAGAATAACAATATTGAGTTGATTGCTTCTGAGAACTTCACGTCTCCGGCTGTCATGGAAGCCCAGGGCTCCTGCCTGACCAACAAGTATGCTGAAGGTTATCCTGCCCGTCGCTGGTATGGTGGCTGTGAGGTTGTTGATAAGGTGGAGCAGCTTGCAATCGACCGCGCTAAGGCCCTCTTCGGTTGCGATGCTGTGAATGTTCAGGCTCATTCCGGTTCATCTGCCAACCAGACGGTTTACCACGCCTGCATCAACCCGGGTGACACCATTCTTACCATGGACCTGGCTTGCGGTGGTCACCTTTCCCACGGTTTCTTCGCTAATTTCTCTGGCAAGACCTACAAGGTTGAACACTACGGTGTGGACCCCGAGACGGAAATGATTGATTACGATGCTCTGGAGGCCAAGGCCAAGGAAGTGAAGCCTGCCTTGATTCTTGCTGGTGCATCTGCATATTCCCGCACGATTGACTTTGCCCGCATTCGTCAGATTTGTGATGAGGTAGGCGCCATCATGTTTGTTGATATGGCACACATTGCCGGTCTTGTGGCCGCCGGTGTGCATCCGTCTCCCGTTCCTTATGCCGACTTCGTTTCCACAACCACACACAAGAGCCTGCGCGGCCCGCGTGGTGGTCTGGTCATGTGCAAGGAACAGTGGGCTAAGAAGCTGGATAGCGCAACATTCCCCGGCCTGCAGGGTGGTCCGCTCATGCACGTGATTGCTGCTAAGGCTGCCTGTCTGGGTGAAGCTCTCAAACCTTCCTTCCGCGAATACGCCGAGCAGATTGTGAAGAATTCCAAGGCAATGGCTGACAAGCTGGCTCAGCTTGGTTTCCGCATTGTGGCCGGTGGTACTGATAACCACTGCTTCCTGGTGGATTTGAGCGGTAAGGGGCTCAATGGCGCAGAGGCTCAGGTGGCACTCGACAAGGTGGGTATCACTGTTAATAAGAACGCCATTCCTTACGATAAGGGCTCCACATTCAAACCCAGCGGTATCCGCATTGGTACTCCCGCAGTGACAACCCGCGGAATGAAGGAGGATGACGTGCGCAAGGTTGCCGAATTCATCGGCCGTTGTCTCGGCATTCTGGCTGCCCAGAAGGTGTGCGAAACTCCCGGCGCTTATGATGAACTCCGCGCTGAGGTGTCCGCCTTCAATAAGAACTTCCCGATGCCGTAAGGCCGGAACAAATTGAGACAACAGCAGGAGGTTCCGCCCTTATGGAGCCTCCTGCTTTTTATTGGGATAAAACTTGTGCCTTGCCTGTTATTTACAGCTTGACGCAGATGGGGGCAGATGATAAGCTTAACCCATGAGTATGAAGTTCAGTTGGGAATTACGCCATCTGGACGGAAGTGTTGACTTTGGTGAGGAACTTAACCTGCAGTTACCCTTGTTGGTAAGAAAACTGCTAGCCCAGAGAGGCATTTCCGGACGCGAGCGGGCGCAACGATTCCTGAAACCTAAACTAGCGGATCTTGGTGACCCTTTCGCATTGCGGGAGATGGATGCTGCCGTTGAGCGCATCTTCCGCGCGGCAGACAACGGCGAACACGTTTGCATCTATGGTGACTATGATGTAGACGGCGTGAGTTCGGTTACCTTGCTCTATACAATTCTGCGTGCCTACGGCATACGCACGGATTATTTCATTCCTGTGCGTACGCGGGAGGGCTATGGTTTGAGCGAGGAAGGAATCGCGAACGCTATTGAACAATGTGGCGAAAAACCGGATTTGATTATTGCGGTAGACTGCGGAACGTCTTCTGTGGAGGAAGTGACGTGGTTGCAGTCTCAGGGGATTGATGTGGTGATTCTCGACCACCATGAAGCCAGCACGTATGGGCGTCCGCCTGCCGTGGCAGTGGTGAATGCCAAGCTCGAGGAATCAAGCCCGTTCACCTACTTATGCAGTGCAGGTGTGGTGTTCAAGCTGGCGCATGCAATGCTGAAACGCCGTCGTTTGTCCCATTTTGATTTGAAACAGTATCTGGACGTGGTGGCCGTGGCCACGGTGGCTGATATCGTGCCTCTGGTAGAGGAAAACCGCTTGCTGACCCGGCATGGGTTGCGGGTCATGGAGAGCGGCGGCAATATAGGTATACAGGCTCTGAACCGGGTCACGAATTTGAATCGGCGGCCGAGCGCGAGCCATGTATCTTTCAGAATCGGTCCCCGTTTGAATGCAGCAGGGCGCATGGACAGCCCGCTGGATGCACTTAACCTGCTGATGTCGCGCGATACATCGGTGGCCATGGAATTAGCGGAGCGTCTGGAGTTTCACAACAAAGCCCGCCAGCAGGAGGAAGAGAAAATCCGCCATGAGGCCATGGAGATGCTGTCGCGCACCTTTTCACCAGAGCGGGATAATGTTATCGTATTAGGCTCCCGCACGTGGCATCCCGGGGTGGTGGGTATTGTCGCCTCGCTGCTGATGCGCCGTTACCATAAGCCCACATTCGTGATTTCACTGGATGAAAACGGGATAGGCAAGGGAAGTGGACGGTCAATTCCCGGTGTGTCACTGGTGCAGGCCATTCATTCCTGCTCAGACGTGCTGATTTCCGGTGGCGGGCATGATATGGCAGCCGGCTTGGTGATTCACGAGGATATGATAGATGCCTTCCGCGCAAAGTTTGATGATTTCGTGCGTGCCAATGCTGACCCGGATAAGTTGAAGCCGGTTCTGAATATCGATGCAGAGGTCAGTTTCCCGGAACTGACGCTTGATTTGCTGGATAGCTATGAACTGCTGGAGCCGTTTGGTAACTCAAATCCCCAGCCGGTCTTCATGAGCCGCAATGTCATGCTGACGGATGCACCGCGTCATCTGCAGGGAAATCATCTGCGCTTAGGGCTCCGGCAGGGGGCGTGTGAGTGCGATGCCATGTATTTCAACGGCGGCTCAGTGCGGTTGCCAGACCCGCCGTGGGACATTGCCTTTACGATTGATCGCAACGTGTGGCGTGGTCGTGTTTCGCTGGCCATTTCCATTCAGGACATACGCCCGGCTGCATGCCAATGAGAACGAACAGACAGCTTAGGAATGGCAGCAACCCAGGTGCAACCGCGCCTGAGTTCAGCGATTGGCGCGTCCCTGTCGAAAAAACACGCGGAGCGGCGGCAGCCCAGCGGCGGACATCCCGGCAAAGTGTGGCACCTGAGCCGTATGGGGCGTCACGCAGCTCTGAGCTACCGCTCCGGGGCAAGCCCCGCGTGAAGGAACCAGAGTTCAGGGACTGGCGGGTGCCTGTTGAAAATCCATACGAGGCAGAGCATCTACCTGCGCGTCCGCTGGGGGTATTCCACCGCATGCGTGTGCAGGCGGCTTACTGGCAATCGCTGGACCCGGTATACGGGCAGGATGACTATCTGGATGACTGGCAGCCGATACATGGTACCAAACGCGCAATCCGCTTGATTATCGGTTTGTTCTGCCTGCTCCCGTTATCCGTGGTCATGGTATTTGCGTTGCTGGTGCAGCTGTATCATGCTGCCCCGGTTGTGGGTAACATTGATTTCTGGCAGAGTGTGCCCGTCTGGTATAGCGTGCTGGGTGCGCTTGTGTTCATCAGCCTCAAGTATTTCCGCCTGGTAGATCCTATATTGATGTATGCGTATGTCATGGGGCACGAACTAACCCATGCGGTGGCTGCTTTGCTTTGTATGGGGAAGGTTCAGGCGGTGAGTGTTGACCTTGAAGGTGGTTATGTGGATACGGATACAGATAACCTGTTTGTGGCACTGGCTCCGTATTTTGTCCCGTTCTGGATGCTTGTGTGGCTGGGTGCCTTTTTTGTGGCAAACTGGATATACCCGTTTGAAACCTATCATGCCTGGTTTTATGCTGGATTTGGATTCTGGTGGTGTTTTCATGTCTACTGGACCCTCTGGATCATTCCTCGAGAACAGCCGGATTTGCTGGAGAATGGGGTTGTCCTTTCTTTCCTTATCATTACACTGACCAATATCGCGGCGCTCCTCATCATGCTCCGTTGTTTCGGTGTTATCAGTTTCCGTGGGTATCTGGCGGATTTCAAAACATGCGCCAGGGAGATATATGCTACTTTTGCTGATTTAATCCAATGGATATCTGTATCCATTTGAGTCAGCAGTGGAGATTTGCCTTGCATGCCTGCATATTTCTGCCATAATTTCCGGGCACATGTTGAATCAAGAAGTGATTACAGAGGCAGAGACTGCTGCCATTCAAATTCCTGCCGGTAATGCAGTGTTGCTGCCGGAGGGTTCCCGTATCTATGTGACGCAGATGCTGGGTAATTCCATAACGGCTGCAACAGACGTTGGTCTTGTGCGAATTTCCCGAGAGGAAGCCGCCCGCGCTGGGATTATCGCGGCGTCTCAGGCTGTGCAGGAAAGTGATGAAAATCTGACTCTGGAGGAACGTGTCTGGAAGGTACTCAGCAATATATATGACCCGGAAATTCCTGTTGACATTGTGAACCTCGGTCTTATTTACGGTGTGGAACTCATACCGCAGAAGGAGGAGGGGAGCCATGTCAGTGTGCAGATGACACTTACCGCCCCTGGTTGTGGCATGGGGCCTCATCTGATGGCTGAGGCTGAGATGGGCATTGCTGCCTTGGAGGGGGTTAAGAGTGTGGATGTCGAGTTTGTGTGGGACCCCCCGTGGAACCAGAGCATGATGACAGAAGAAGCCCGCATGCAGCTGGGGTTGGAGTAAGGAACCATGGGTAAAGTTACTCTTGAGTTGAGTGAGTCAGAGATGCGCGATCTGGCAGAGGTTTGCGCCATGACGCTGACTCTTCTTGGGCAGGCGATGCCAGATGACCGGAATCCGCGGGCGGATGCCTGGCATAAGCTGCTGGTTGAGTTAGTGAAAGCTGGTCGGACTGTTCCCGGAATTGCCAGGGATATGGAGTTGAACCCGGATTGCGGCTATTGGTTTTTCAAACGCCCGTATGTGGAGCGCGCCTTTTATTCCGATGTGCTGGATGAATACCGGGATGCTGTGTTCTGGGAGGAACTCGTGCAACGCCTGACCGCGCGTACTCTGGTTGAGTATTACGGGCAGGAGGAGGTTGATGCCATGCCCCCGGATGAGAGAAGCGCCCGGATTGCCTCCATGGAGAAGGCGCTATGGAGCGAAGTCACACGCCATGGTATCGATCGACTGATGTTTATGCTTTCTCCTGAAGAAAGTTGAAATAGAAAAAGACCGCAGTGGAGTCACTGCGGTCTCTACCATTTTACAGAAGCTGTTCGACAGTTACCCCGGCCGTGCAACCGGGAGATTGGTCGCAATCCTGCCGGTAGCAGGGGTGGCAAGGCGTGTGTTGATAAACCACCTTGTGTCCATCACCGAGCGGTGCATAGACATCGGCAAGACGGCTGGCCATGATGACGTGGCAGCGTGTTCCTGCAAGTGCTGCCAGCTGGGGCAGAAGACCGTCTACGGCGTAAAGCTTGCACTGAGGACCGAGTTCCCTGGAAACCGAATCCGGCGTGACGATGGTGCAGGGAATGCCCAGTCTTTCAGCCATGGTCCGGGCTGCTTGCTCATCCTGCTTCAGGGCAATGAGCGTTGCGTTTCCATGAAGTTGTTCAACCAGAGTCTTCCAGCAGTCCTCGCTCCAGGAATCAGCAGTGCCGAGCGTTGAGTAGGGCGCAATGAAATTGCCTGTGGCTTCAGCATTTGCCACTGATGTATCTGCATAAGGCTGCGGCTTGCTGTTCAGGTGGTATTTGAGCAGCTCTGCGTAGTCCTGGCTCTTATGTTGCGGCTTATGGCCAGCTGGCAGGACGCATTTGGTGCGGAATCGCTTGCGGAGAGGAGAGTGCGCAAAGCCGCTCACATGCATCGGCATGAGTGATTGCAGATTCTTGAAAACTTTGCGGTTGTCGCTCAGCATGAAGAGGAAGTCGTAGGGGCCATCCTTATAGAGTTCATCAACTTCGAGTTGCTGAGCAGGCGATTCCGTTGATACGACGTTAGTGACGTATTCCTGGGTGCGCCAGAATGCCATCTGTTCTTCAGGGCAGATGATATTGAGCTGAATATCTGGTCTGCTGGCTTTCACTTGCCTCAGCATGGGGATGGTAAGGACCGCTTCCTCAAATTGCTCGGGCAGGCAGACAATGATTCGGAACGGCAGGACGGCATACTGCCTGATGATTTCCCGTTGTTCATCGTCTATGTAATGCGGAGCAAATTGAGCAGTTGATTTCCACCGGTGGTGCATCCAGAAACCATCCAGAATACTTTCTTTCTGGATTTCAGCCAGCGCCTCATTCACGGCGAAGGTAATGCGGGCGCTGCTGGTTTCATTCTCCGGAATCTCGACGTACTTCTCCAGGTCAGCTTCCCATTTGCCCAGTGCCGTATTGCGCGTGGCAACAGCCAGAAGATGCCCTTTACCTTTGCATCTCTTGTAGATAAGAGAAGGCAGGGGAGTCGTACCTGTTACTTTGCCGAAATAGGGAACGAAAACACCTTGTTGAGTAAACTGATCACTCAGTACGCCCAGCATCCCACCCTGACTAGCCAACCTGAAAACCTCCTTGAGCCCCTTCTTGTTGCTGAACATCTCGCACCCGTATCGGGTACGGCCGCGCAGAACAATGTCTTCAAGCACAGGGTTATCCAATCTGCGGTACATGGAACCGTATCGCTTGACTTTCTGAAAGTAGGGGCGAATGCGCGCCAGTATCTCCCAGTTGCCGGCGTGGGGAATGCAGGCTACGATACAGTGACCGTTTGCCGCAAGGTCTTCAAACTTCTGACCGCCTTTAATGGTGACGGCGCGGTTCAGTTCCTTATCAGTCATGAGACCTGTCTTGAATGTACAGGCCATGTTCATACAGGTGCGCACGATGTTGCGGCGCACGAGTGTGTTTAATTTGCTGCCGCGCAGAGTCGGGTCAACTGCAATGCGCATGTTGCGGGCAACAATGCGGCGGCGCCCCGGAATTGCCGCCAGAACAAGGTAGCCAATGAACCGCCCCGTCAAGGCAATGAGTCGGATATCAAGCAGGCGGAGAACGCCGCAGAATATCTGATAAGCCAGACCTCCGGCTTTTTGAGCCAGGGTGACTTTGTTTGCCTTGTCGGGTGCGGGTGACATGAGCTTTGGAGTTAGTTAATCGTCATGAAACGGGGAATGTAGAAAGGCTTGCGGGTGTAGGGGTCCCACACCTTGTCACCAGTCTTGTTGTTTGTGTAGTCAAGCTGGTAGTTCGGCTCGTACGGGGATACGAGGATATTTGAGAACTCGCAAGGCAAGGCGTAGGGCAACCCGTCTTCTGCATATTCAATGCGACCGGCAAGATGCCCGGACGGCGGCAGATCATACGGGTTGATCTTAATCCAATTGGTGGATGCAGGCTTGCCATCAACATCTGCAATCACATGGGGAGGACGCTCACCCGGATATTCGTCACGAATGAAATTATCAGCTATCTGCTGAAAAATGCATGAGTTCAGGCTCAGCATGCAGAGACTAGCAAGAACAGGCAGTATCAATTTGCGTACGGTCATGATGTGTGAGTTTGTTTATGATGGTTTGTAAGGGATGAGGCGCATGCGGCTGTCCTGTCCATTCTTCCCCTTGGTGAAGCTGGGGCAGTAGCCGTGCTTGTTAATAATTTCGCAAATGTCAGGGTAGCAGTTTCGCAGCGTATCCAGAGCAGGAGCCAGCACGCTGACGTGGCGCTGGGGCAGACCTACCAATCCAATGCTGCCGCCCCGGGGGATATCTCCAGGCAGACGTTCGCCGCCTTCAAAATTCACCTTGAGAGAAGCGGTTCCATGTTCCACTTCCTGGTTGAAATTCAGATGTATCGCCGTCGTCTGGTGGAAGTTTGAGCCAATCAGCCGGTCGATAATCAATTCTGCGTAGCCGTCATGAATGCGCACCGCAATACCATTACCATGGGTTATGATGGAGAAGACGCCGGTTTGACGCATGCGGCAGGTTTCACGGAGAAAGCGGTTGATTTCAGCCTCCGTAAAGCTGATTTCCTGACCATTGGCATTGCGCAGAAGAGCAACCAGATCCCGGGCGGTTCCTTTGTCACTGTACCCGGCAATGTCCCGCATATCCTGCGGGGTCCACATCCGGTAAATCGTGCGGCTGAGAACAATGGTGAATATCAGGAAGATGGCAATGGCCAGACCTCCCCAGAAATTGAAACGCCTCCAGACCTCTCGGAGAAAATGAGGTTCATCTTCTTCACCGTCTTCATCGTCCTCCTCGCCGCTCGGGTTGGAGAAGAATGCTTTCTTGGTGATGTCTTCACCTTCTCCTTCCTTGCTGAACAAGAACCCCCACAGGGAAGTGTCCTTCTCTGTGATTTTCTTGCTGCGTTTCCTGTTGCTTGCGCCAGACATGCTGTACTACCTCACCAGTATAGTGTTTTTTTTCCGTTATGGAAAGGAAAAAACGAGACACGCACAGGAATTGTCGGAAATAATATCAGGCTTCTTCAAGAGCCCAGCGGAGATATTTGAGCGATTCTCCCCAGATTTTACGACTGGTGCTACCCAGAACAACAACGATGACAGCTCTGCCGTTGCTCGCGGCGCAGGAAATCAGGCATTTACCAGCCAGGTTCGTATAACCGGTTTTCATGCCTTGAACCCACGGATGACTGGTGAGGAGCCGGTTGGTGGAGCGGATCATACGGACTGAGCCATTATTGCGGCGGAATTCGTACGCCGGTATATTGATCATGCTGCGTATAGTTTTGTTATTGTACGCATAACATGCCGCCAGCGCCATGTCGTAAGCCGTGGAATACTGCTCCGCCGGCAAGCCGTTGGGGTTGGCAAAATGAGTGTTGTACATACGCATGCGGCGCGCCCTGGCGTTCATTCGTTTGACAAACGCCTCTACACTGCCCGCGCAATCTCTTGCCAGAGAGACGGCTACATCATTGAAACTCCCGGTAAGCATGGCCTGCAGCAGGTCACGCCTGGAATATTGTTCACCAGCGCGAAGATTCAGGCGAATCGGCGGAGCAAGGCGGTCAGAAGCCTTAATGGTTACAATCTTGTCCAGATTCTTAGTGTCGCAGACGCAGAGTGCCGTGATGATTTTCTGCGTACTGGCAACCTGGCGTCGCACGTTGGCGTTATAGCCGTATAGGATTTTACCATTGTAGGGGTCAATGACGCAGACTGCGGCGCAATCCGGATGCGGAGCCTGCTTTGAAGGCATTCTCAGCGGTCTGGCGGGGTTCAGGCCTTTGTCGTACGCACGGCGTACGGTACGGGCTTCCATCGGGATGCGGGCAGGGCGGTGCCCGGCGGCTGGTTGAAACTGGGAAAAGGGGTTGGCAAAAGCACCATCAGCCGGGACTGAGGTGAAAGCAAGGGCGCAGAGCGTTATGAGGCGAACAAAAAAACGCATGGCGCAAGAGTCTATTGCAGCGGATGCGCTTTTGCAAGCCTAAAGTGCGTTCACCTGACGGCTGAAAAACGGCCTCCCGGTAAGGGGATGATGCGGCGTTCTATCTGCAGCCGCATCAGGCGCGGAGTGATGCTGTGCGCCCCTTCGCCAAGGGCGGAACAGAGCGCATCCAGCGTATCGTGACCGGCATCAAGGGCTGCAATAAGCTTTGCTGATTCACTGTCCAGACAGGGGGTGCCGGTCTGTGCCTGTGAGGTGGGCTGAGTGGCTGAATTAAAGAGGTCCAGCTGAACAGGCTTCCGGATCCAGTTCATATCCTCGAGTAATTCATGGGACGTGGTGCAAAGTGTTGCCCCCTCGCGAATCAAGGAATGGCAACCGCTGGAGCTTATCTGGGTAATGGGCCCCGGAACGGCGAATATGCAGTTGCCGTATTCGCTTGCAGCCATGTTGGCAGTGTGCAGGGCCCCACTCCTGTTGGGGGCTTCGACTACCAGTGTAGCGCGGCTCCAGGCGGCAACAATGCGGTTCCGCTGGGGAAATGAGGTGCGGCTGGGGCGCATGTACATGGGGTACTCGCTTACCAGCGCTCCGTGACCGGCAGAAATGCGGTCTGCGAGCTCGAGGTTTTCCTCCGGGTAGAGGCAAGCCATACCAAAACCGAGTACCGCAATGGTGCGGCCCCCGGCATCTAACGCGCCCCAATGCGCGGCTGTGTCAATTCCGCGAGCCAGTCCGGAGATGATGGTGCAACCGGCCTCTGCCAGTTCACGCCCGAACCGGCGGGCCGTAGTGGCACCGTACGGGGTAGCCTGGCGTGTGCCGACAATGGCAACACTGCGCTCACTGTCAGACTGCAGCCAGCTTCCCCGAACGTAGAGTACAATGGGTGGGTCACTCATCAGCCGCAAGTTATCCGGATACTCCTCATCCATGATGGTGACAATGCGGACACCATGTTCCGCGGCGCATTGCATTTCCGCTGCAACATTCGTGCAGTTCCGCCAGTCAGCGATGGCTGCTGCCAGCTTGGGACCAATGCGCTGAACTCTGGATAACAGATTCTCCGGAGCATTAAGCACCAGCTCAGCACTGCCGAAAAAATCCAGCAGTGCCTGAATTCTCATCGACCCGAGACCGGGGATGAGATTGAGGGTAATGAGTGCTTCTTGCGGTGAGAGCATGCTTTTAGAAATCCACGGTGAAATCCAGCCCCAGGTCCAGAGACGGAACTGAATGCGTCAGGCAGCCGAAGCTCATGAAATCCACACCTGTTTCAGCGGCGGCAGGAGCCGTTGCGAGCGTGAGACCGCCAGAGGCTTCAAAATACGGCTTGCAGCCCTGACCTCGCATTTCAACAGCTTTGCGCATATCCTCATTGCTCATGTTGTCGAGCAGAATGTAGTCAACACCTTCCAGCTTCAGGAAAGCGGCTACCTGCTCCAGGTTGTCAGCCTCCAGCTGAACTTCAACACCGGGGCGCTCTGACTTGAGCTTGTTGATGCAGACCTGCAGGTGTTCGGTATTTCCATCAGTCATCAGGTGGTTATCCTTGACCATGGCGCGGTCATAAAGACCCAGGCGGTGGTTGTTGCCGCCACCGTGAATGACGGCAGCCTTTTCCAGCAGGCGATAACCCGGGGTGGTCTTGCGGGTGTCCAGAAGCTTGCAATCCGTGTGGCTGATCGCCTTCACGTATTTGTGAGTCATGGAAGCTACGCCGGAAAGACGCTGAATGAAATTGAGCGCGGTGCGCTCTGCGCCGAGAATGGATTGAGCCTTACCTTCAATCATCATGACAACGGCACCGGGAGAAACTTCATCACCATCGTTCAGGTATACCTCCACTTTCAGGGTGGGATCCACTGCCTTGAACACGGCACGTGCTACCTCAACACCGGAAAGCACACCCTGGGTGCGCGGGCGGAGCAGGGCGCGTGCCTGCAGTTCTGCGGGTACGAAATAGAGGGAGGTTACGTCTCCATCACCAAAATCTTCATCCAGCGCCAGTTTGATGAGCGCTTCCATATTATCGGATACCTTAGTATGACTCATGCGTCACATGATAGCGGTGTTGCTGCTGATTGTAAAGGCTGAAATGCTCTTAATTATGCACCAGATTGCGCTTGCCATGGTTTGGGGGGCGTGGTAGAATCTGCGCGCTATGTTCTACATCACAACAGCGATTGACTACACAAACGGCGCTCCCCACATCGGGCATGCGTATGAGAAGGTACTGGCAGACGTTCTGGCTCGCTGGCACCGAATGTGTGGCGAGGAGGTGTTTCTCCTGACTGGTGTGGACCAGCATGGGCAGAAGGTTCAGCAGAAGGCTGAAGCTGCTGGTATGCAGCCTCAGGAATATGCCGATATGGTAACCCAGAAGTTCATTGCTCTCTGGGAGCGCCTTGGTATTCAGTACGATGGCTGGGCCGCCACGACAGATGCCCGCCACAAGGCTTGCGTGCAGGCTATCCTGAGTGACCTGAAGGATAAGGGCTGCCTGTATAAGAAGGGTTACAAGGGATTTTACTCTATTCGCCAGGAGCAGTTCCTGACTGATAAGGAACGCAACGCAGAAGGCGAATTCGGTCCGGAATGGGGCGAGGTTGTTGAGCTTGAAGAGGAAAACTGGTACTTCAACCTCAGCCAGCAGGTTGAATGGCTCAAGGATTTTGTGACGAACAATCCTTCCGTGGTAACGCCTGAGTTCCGCCGCCAGGATCTCCTGAACGCCATTGAACGCGCCGCCGGGGTGGATTTGTGCATCTCTCGACCTAAGGATCGTCTTTCCTGGGGGATTCCGCTGCCGTTTGACCCGGATTTCGTGACCTATGTGTGGTTTGATGCTCTGGTGAACTACATTTCCTTCGCCGGCTATAAGGCTGAGGAGGGAGCCGGTCTTCCGGACTTCAACAAGCTCTGGCCCGCTGCCTGCGAGGTTATCGGTAAGGATATCCTGATTCCTGCGCATGGCATTTACTGGCTTTGCATGCTGCACGCCATGGGCTTTGCAGATGACCAGATGCCGTCGCTCCTGGTTCATGGCTGGTTGAACATCAAGGGTGAGAAAATGTCCAAATCTCTGGGTAACATTGTAGACCCGAACGATTTGTGCGATGCTTTCGGAGCCGAGGCTGTTCGTTATTACCTGGTCCGCGATACCAAGACCGGCTACGACAGTGATTTTGACCCGGAGCGTATGAAGATGATTTACAACACGGAGCTGGCCAATGATATTGGCAATCTGTGCAATCGCTCGCTCAATATGTGCGTTCGCTACTGTGGCGGTATCGTGACTCTGACTGAAGGGGATGATGAACTCTCTGCAGCCCTGCGTGAGTGCATGGCCACAACGGTGAGCAAGTTTACCGAATACATGAATCATTACAGCACTTCTGAAGCTCTCGCTGTGCTGAATGCCCATGTGGGGCTTTGCAACAGCTATATTGAGCAGAAGCAGCCCTGGGCCCTTGCCAAGGATGAGGAGAAGCTGCCGGAGCTGCAGCGTGTTCTTGCTCATCTGCTGGAGTGCTGCGCTCAGGTTGGTTTCCTGATTGGCTGCGTGCTGCCTGAGGCTTCTGCCCGTATTCTTTCCCAGTTGCAGCTGGATGTTGCAGGCCTGACGCCGCAGACCATGACCTGGGGGCTGGTGAAGAATGGTCACACGGTTCAGGCTCCCAGTCCTGTGTTCCCGCGTATCCTTTCTGAAGAGGAGCGTGAGAAAATGGCTGCCAAGGCCGCCAAGGCTGCTGAAAAAGCAGCCCGTAAGGCTGCCCAGCAGGGTTAATGCACGTTTCAGATATTAACAATAAAACGGCAGCGTTGGTAACGCTGCCGTTTTTTATTACATCTCTTCAATGAGGCCGATGTAATCAATCGGTGTGCCTGTTTCCAAATCTGCAATCATCCAGATGAACGGGCGGTTAAATGAGATGACTTTTGCGGCATAATTCAGCGAATCATCAGCCTTTGCCTTCGTGTCTGATTCCACCAGCCTGACATTCATGCTTTGAATCAGGGCTCCCAGGTGGATTTTTTCAGGGGTCAGTGCTGAGAAATCTGCCGTTTCGGTGTCAAACAGGGATTTGAGCCCCATGCGCCGCAAGGAATCACGCATGTCATAAGGGCGGATTATCTGCTCCAGTCTCGGGAGTTCAACGAGCGTATCCTCCGGCTGGGCCTCTGCCAGTTTGCGGCGAATGCCAGTTAAGAGTTCCGGGGTGAGTGTCCGGGCAAATTCCCTGGCATCACCAGCTGGTAAAATACCAATGAAGACGAGTTGGGGCGCTTTGACTTCTGATTCTGCCTTAAATGGCAGAACAACCGCCTGCCACGAACCATCCTCTGCTTTAGCGGAACGGTGCAGCGCCCGGCTTCTCATTTGCTGAAAACGCGGCATGCTGCCATTGGCGCTGTCGAAATCCGCCGTGCAGGTATCTGCTGCATGGAAAGGAATTTCCCATTCTTTTTGGCAGAGCGAGGCGCACCCAGCCAGCAGTTTTGTTCTGCCAGTCACCATCTGGCTGTCAGCGAATTGAGCGTCTGGGTTGCCGGTTGCGGGTGCAAGAAGCCCATTGAAGAAGCTCAGGGCCAGAGGTACATTTTCTGAGAACGGCAGTCTTTTGATGAACCCTGCATCGTTGTTTACCGGGAGGTTGAAATCCATAGCCAGTAACGCAGCAGCCAGTGGCTCCGTTGCTCTCGCCACAGATTGTTTTGCAAGTTGCAATTTCTCAAGGTCCTCCAGAGTCTTACCGGCAGCGGCTGCTTGAAGCTCCAGAAGTATGTGAGTGAGCGTATGCGGCGCAACCAGAATATTCCCGGATTGTTCAGATAAGGTATGCTGGAACAGGTGGAGACTGAATGCATCCGTCTTTAACTCATGTTTCTCATTCTCTACGGCTTGAACAATAGACTCCTCTGCCGGCTTGTCTGTAAAGAATCCGACAAGCCCGCCTGCCAACAGACCCAGCGTTGCAACTGTGGGCACAAGATAGACTATGCGATTCATAACTATATCAGGAGTAGAGTGAAAGTTCTTCATCCAGCTTTGCGCAGGGGGCAACACAGTAGCGCGACCCCAGTTCAATGCTGGCACGGTTCCCCAGAGAATTGCGGAATGTTATATGCACAGGGGTTTTGCCCGGGTATTTCTGAAGAACGGATTTGATGAGTTCCAGGTCACCGGCGTTGTGTCTGGCCGTATTGAGGGTGATTTCGTAGTGCTTGGATTTGCCACCGCGGCGCTTTGCAGATGTTCCAATCTGCTCGACCCCGTTGGCGGATACCTTTTTACCACCGGTTTTTTCGTCTTCAGAAATGCGCGCACGGAACTGAACAAAATTGCCAGCCGTCAGCAATCCTTCCTGTTCAGCCGCCTTGGTGTAGGAATCCCCCCAGAGGAGCGCCTCTGTGCTGCCAGTGAAGTCTTCCACGGTAATGATGGCAAACTTCTGACCGCTCTTGCTCACCTTGATGGTAACGGCGCGGAGCATGCCGGCCATGTCTTTAGAGCCTCTGATTTCCTCAGCGGTGAGGTCGGGCAGGGTGCCGATGGGGGTGTATTTCGGCGCATCAATCACACCGCGCATGCTATCCAGCGGGTTGCCGGAGAAATAAGCACCGGTGAGGAACTTTTCCTCATCCAGGCGTTTATCTTTAGGCCATTCCTGAAGAATAGCGGTTTCAACGGATGCCGACGTTGTTTCCGTCATGTCGAAAAGTGCCATCTGCCCGGCTTCTGCGTCCTTATGAACGCTGCTGGCACCGTTGATGCACTGCTCAATGCTTTCGAAAATCTGAGCGCGGCAGACATGCATCCAGTCAAAGGCACCGCATTGCACCAGAACTTCAATCTGGTTTCGGCGCACATTCTGCGGCGGAATGCGGTAGCAGAAATCCTCCAGGCTCTTGTACGGTCCGTTCTTTTCGCGTTCTTCAACAATCACTCGAACTGTTTCGGAACTCATGCTCTTGACAGAAGCCAGGCCGAAACGCACGGCGAGTCTGCCATTGGGCATGGTTTCAGGGCGGAATTTGACTGCGCTGTGGTTGACGCAGGGTCCCAGAACCTCGATTCCCATGCGAATGGCCTCCTGGATGAAGACGCCAATCTTCTCATTCGTAGCCTCGTTCGTCATGAGCCCGCAGAGGAATTCCACCGGGTAATGCGCTTTCAGATAGGCTGTCCAGTATGAGATATGACCGTAACAGGCTGAGTGGGATTTGTTGAACCCGTAACCTGCGAATTTCTGAATCTTGTCGAAAATGGCGTTAGCGGTATCCTCGTCAATCTGGTTGACATCCCAGCAACCTTTTACAAAACGACGGCGTTGCTCAGCCATTTCCTGCATGTCTTTGTGCCCCATGGCTCGGCGCAGCAGGTCAGCACCACCAAGCGTATAACCAGCAAGCAGTTTTGCAGCAGCCTGCACTTGTTCCTGGTAAATCATCACGCCATAGGTCAGCCCCGATACCGTTTCCAGCAGGGGGTGTTCGTACACGGCTTGCTTAAGCCCTTTCTTCACCGCAATCATGTCATCCATGAACTGCATGGCACCTGGTCGGTAAAGCGCGAGCAGGGCGATAATATCTTCAATATTATCTATACCATAGCGGCGGCAGGTGTCAACCATACCACCGGATTCCAGCTGGAATACGCCCATGGTATCACCCCGGTTCAGCAATTCGAAGGTTTCCTTGTCTGTAATGTCGACGGCATCATATCGGAAATCCGGGTTGCGCCACCGGACGTAGGTTTCTGCATCTTTCATTACAGTGAGCGTCTTGAGCCCCAGGAAGTCCATTTTCAGCAGACCTGCGTTATAAATGGCACCCATATCACATTGGGCCACTACTTCACCATGCGGGTTGCTCAGGTCATCGCGGGTCAGTGCTACGTATTCATCTAGCGGGCGGTCACCAATCACAACACCGGCTGCATGCATACCAACGTTGCGCACCGTACCCTCCAGTTTCTTAGCGTAATTCCAGATTTCCTTGTAGGTGTCATCCTGTTCCAGCAGATTGCGCAAATCTTCGCTGGCGGCAAGGCTCTTGTCCAGAGTGACGCCGGGTCCGCTTTCAATGAGTTTTGCAATTTTGTCGCTGTCCCCGTAGCTCATATCCAGCACGCGGGCAACGTCCTTAATAACGGATTTGGCGCCCATGGTGCCGTATGTAATGATGTGAGTCACGGCGCGTTCGCCATATTTCTGGCGCACATACTCAATAACCTCCGGGCGGCGGGTCTGGCAGAAGTCAATGTCAATATCCGGCGGGCTCACGCGTTCCGGGTTGAGGAATCGCTCGAAAATCAGGTTGAAGGCGTACGGGTCGATATTGGTGATTTTCATGACGTAAGCCACCAATGAACCAGCAGCAGAACCACGACCGGGACCAACCGGAATATCATGATCCTTTGCCCAGTTAATGAAATCAGCTGTGATGAGGAAGTAGCTCGGGAATCGCAACTGGTTGATGATACCCAGCTCATAATCCAGACGCGCGCGGAGTTCCTGGTCATTTTCAGCTCTTTCCTTGCCGTAGCGCTCTTCTAACCCCTGGTAGCATATTTTGCGAAGGTATTCCTCACGGGTGGAGCCATCCTCCGGAGCGAATTCCGGGTAACGCTCCGTAGAAGTGGAATCCAGCTTGATGGACGTGTTGCAACGCTCTGCAATAATGTTCGTGTTCTCGTACGCATCCGGATATTCCGGGAAGAGTTCTCGCATTTCTGCCTCGCTCTTGAAGTAAACGCTCTTGGGGTAGCGCATGCGTTTGGAGTCCATTCGTTTATTGCCGGTACCCACGCAGATAAGAATGTCATGCGCATCGTGGTCATCAGCGTTCAGGAAATGGGCATCATTCGTCACCACCAGCGGCACATTGTTCTTGCGTGCAAGGCGAACAAGCTCAGGGGTTACCCTGCGTTCTTCCTCCAGTTCATGGTCCTGGAGTTCAACAAAGACGTTATCCTTGCCGAAAATATCCACCAAGTCCAGCAGAACCTGTTCGGCTTTTTCCGGTTCATCCCGCAGCAGCCATTCCTGAATGGGCCCGGAGATGCAACCTGTCAGGCAGATGAGCCCCTTGCTGAATTCCCGCAGGGTATCATAGTCGATACGCGGTTTGTAGTAAAAACCGTCCAGGTGGCCGCGCGATACGATTTTGATGAGGTTTTCCCAACCTATGTTATTTTCGCAGAGCAATACCAGGTGACTGTACTTGTTGCGACCGGGAATTTGTTTTTTTACATCAAGCGGGGTAGGGGCAACATACACCTCGCAACCCAGGATGGGTTTGAAAACCGGTTTCTTTTCGTCAGGGTGTTCCTTGTTCCACTCCAGCACGCCCTTGTTGTGCTTTTTGACATTCACCATGAACTCAATGGCAGCAAATACGTTGCCATGGTCAGTGATGGCAACGGAGTTCATTCCAAGCTCCACGCATTTCTTGATCAGATCCTTTGTGTGGATCATGCCATCGAGCAACGAATATTCAGTGTGAACGTGTAAGTGAGTGAAAGCCATATCGCGTGCGGTTATTATACACTATCCGCACCATGATGTCAGCTCGAAAAAACGACACACGGGGCAAAATGTTCAGCTTGTGATGGATCAGCCCGTTACAGGTGCATCCTTTTACCTTGCTATGTGAGCTGTAATATGGTAGAGTACGCGTCATCACATTTATGAGAGTACACCACATTCTTCCGCTGATCAGTTTTGGTCTGTTTGCATTAGCTGATGCAGCAGAACGCGAAAGCTTTGATTTCGGATGGAAATTCCGCTACATGGGCAGCACTGTTCCGGTGGAGTCGAATTCCCCTGCGAAAGCATCTGCCTGCGAAGCTGGTAATCCTGCCTCTCATGCGGTTGACAAAAATCCTGCGACGCGGTGGTGCGCCCCGGATGGAACAGCCGGGCATTTTCTCCAGATTAACACAGGAACGCAGAAACCGGTGCGTACCATTGTGGTTGTGTGGGAGAAGAATAATAATTTTCATGTAGATGCGGAACTGGTCATAGGTAAGATTAAGAAATCCCGGACCTTCGTTCTGAATAATCAGGATGTGTTGCGTATCCCTGTCGGGAATAAGCCGGTTAAATCACTCAAACTTACTATCCTGCAAGGCGTAAACAAGGGCTTGTGGGCGAGTGTGCGAGAGGTGATTTTTCAGGATGAGTCAGGCAAGCCCATCACGCTGAGACCGCCGCGTCCGCAGGTGAACAAGGCGCTGAAGCCAGGGTTTGACGACAGTGACTTCAAGCCGGTTCAGCTGCCGCACGACTGGGCGATAGAAAGCCCCTTCCTCCCGGATCAGCCGAATGAAACTGGCAAGTTGCCGTGGAATGGCTGGGGCTGTTACCGCAAGACCTTTGCTGTGCCGGCTGATTTTGACAAGGACCAGCAGCGGTACTATCTCGATTTTGACGGGGTTATGTCGAATCCCCGTGTTTATGTGAATGGTAAGCTGGCGGGGCAGTGGGCATACGGGTATAACTCATTCCGGGTTGATATCACACCTTATCTTAAACCTGGGAAAGACAACCTGATAGCCGTCCAGGCCAGCAACCTGCCGTTGTCAACACGCTGGTATCCCGGTGCTGGTATCTACCGCCACGTCTGGCTTGAGAAGACCGGTGCTGTGCATCTGGCTCAGTGGCCGGTTTACGTCCGGACTCCCAGGGTGAATTCCCAGACGGCAGAGGTGGTCATCAAGACTCGGGTGGAGAATACGTCTTCAGAGTCGTGTGAAGTGACTGTTCATCAAATGGTGGGGGATAACAAGGCAGAGAAGGTAACCGTGGTCGTTCCTGCTAAGGGTGAGCGAGTGGTGGATCAGAAGCTGGTCCTGCGGAGACCTCGTTTGTGGAGTTGTGAAGAACCCACTCTGTATGCCTTGCAAACCCGGCTGACGTCTGGAACAAAGGAGCTGGATAGCCACGTCACCTCATTTGGAGTGCGAACGGTGGCCTGGAGACCCCAGGGCTTCTTCCTGAATGGAAAGCGGGTGCAGATTAAAGGGGTCTGTGAGCATCATGACCTTGGTGCATTAGGTGCGGCTTTCCATGCACGCGCTTATGAGCGTAAGATAGAAATTCTCAAGGAGATGGGCTGTAATTCCATTCGCATGTCCCATAATCCGCCTGCTCCTGAGGTGCTGGATTTGTGTGATAAACACGGTATTCTGGTCATTGATGAATTATTTGATATCTGGGAAGCTCAGAAGTATGATAAGGCTAATGGCTACCATGTGTACTGGCCTGAATGGTGGAAGAAGGACGTGAAGAACTTCATGCTCCGCGACCGGAACCACCCCTGCATTATTGCATGGAGCGGTGGAAATGAGGTGCCGGAACTGGAAACGGAGCGTGGTCGTGAAGTATCCACTGCGCTGCGCAAGGAAATGCGCCGGTATGATACCACCCGCCCCTATACGGTGGGAAGTAATTCCCCCGCCAGTGTTACCAACGGATTTGCCAAAACGGTTGATGTATTCGGGTTCAATTACAAGCCTGATATGTATGAGCGATTCCGGGTGTTGCACCCCTCTCAGCCGGTGTATGCCTCTGAAACGAATTCCTGTGTAGCCTCCCGCGACACGTATTTCTTCCCGCTGGGATGGGGCGTGGGCGATGGTGCCCGTTCGTTCCATGTGAGTTCGTACGGCCTGTTTGCACCGGCATGGGGCACCAGCCCTGATATTGAAATGTATGCACTCGACCAAAATAAACACGTGGCGGGTGAGTACGTCTGGACCGGATTTGATTACCTGGGTGAACCGACTCCGTATAATCAGGATGCCTCAAATATAGGTAATTTCCATGGCGCCAGTGAAGAGGAAAAGCGCGCCGCTATGGAGGAACTCAGGCGCATGGGTAATAAGGCTCCCAGCAGGAGTTCTTATTTCGGTATCATCGATTTGGCCGGTTTCCCGAAGGATACATATTATCTGTACCGCAGCCATTGGGCTCCGGAGAAGAAGACATGCCATATCCTTCCGCATTGGAACTGGCCGGGGCGTGAGGGACAGGTGACTCCGGTTATGGTGTATTCCAGCGGTGATGAGGCGGAACTCTTTGTCAATGGCAAGAGCCAGGGTGTTCGCCGCCGCGGTAAGGGTGATACTTACACGCAGAAGCTTTCCGTTTGTAAAAATGCGTACCGCTTTGTGTGGGAAGATGTAGTGTATGAGCCGGGGACTGTTCGCGTTGTGGTCCGTAAAAAGGGTAAGCCCTGGGCAGAGGCTCAACGCGTAACGACTGGCGCCGCGGCTGAAGTCCGCGTCAAGGCGGATAGGACCACGATTGATGGAGATGGTCATGACCTTGCATACCTCGAGCTTTCCGTGGTTGATGATAAAGGGAACGTGATACCTGACGATTGCCGGGATGTTGAGTTCAGCATATCCGGACCTGCTGAATTGGTTGGTTTCTGCAATGGAAATCAAACAGACCACACCTGTATGCAGTCTAATCTGCAACGCTTTTTCAACGGACGCATGATTGCGATAGTGCGCAGTGTGCGCGGCGCCTCCGGGCTAGCAACGATAACGGTGCAGGCTACTGACCTGACCAAGGTCGAGGCTCAGGTCCGAGTTGAATCGATTGATTAATTCAAAAATGAGTGATGATATATGACTGATTTGATGCGTAATTTATCCAGAGCAGGGGATATCCCCGGCTCCAGAATCAAAGGAGGAACCTCCATCATGCTTGGGGTTGCGCTGCTGGGGCTTATAGGATTGTGCTTCATTGCCTGTTCCGTTGCCTCAGATGCATGGAACGCGGCTTTCCGTGTGTGCTGGCTGTTGCTTACTTCGGTTGGCATTTTGCTGCTGGCTTATCTATCTCGCTTATCCGTTCAGCTTACGGTGCGTCGCACTATGTTGCTGGTGTGCATGATTGTTTCGCAGCTGTTGATTATGACCGGCGTGTGTTCCATCAAAGGCATGGTGCCTGGGTATAGCCTGCAGGGGCAGATGCTGCTCTGGCTGCCCTATGCTCTGGGGCCTACGGTGCTGGCCGTGATGATTGGACGCCGCCTCGGGGCCTTCACTGCCTTGTGTTGCACTGTTCTCGGTGTGGCGATGTTCCCGGCTGGTACTGATCTTGCCATCATCTTGAATTACAGTGCCGTGAGCTTTGTGACGGGAACTGTGTGTGCCTTGGTATCCGGGCGTGTGCATAAGAGAGAGCAGATTCTGCGTGCAGGCTTCGTTGCCAGTGCCATTGCTTTTGCATCGGTCTATCTCCTGGTTGGGCTGGATGTCAGCACCACGGCGGATTCCGTTTCACTGCGCGGGCTTAAGGGGGATTTCTCCCTCAGCAGTTTTGCTGTGGAGCTGGCGGTGACTGTTGGTGTTAATTTTGTGCTTGCCGCGCTGATAGGTGGCATGATGCCGGCACTGGAACGCTTGTTCAATATATCAACCCCGATTACCTGGCTTGAGTGGGCGGATATGAATCATCCCCTCCTCAAGAAACTGCAGATTGTAGCGCCTGGTACCTTTCATCACAGCCTTCTGGTTCAGCGCCTGTCAGAGGCCGGGGCTGAAGCCATTGGGGCTGACGTCACTCGGGCAGGTGTCTGCGGGTTGTATCATGACATCGGCAAGATTGCCAATCCCCAGTACTTTGCAGAGAATATAGCAGACCAGTCCAATTCTCCGCATGCTGATTTAACGCCTGAGGCGAGCGCCCGCATTATCACGGGGCATGTTACTGAAGGTGTGGCGTTGGCTGAATCCCATGGGCTGAATAACCGCATCGTGAATGTTATTCGTGAACACCACGGTATCTCAACGGCTTATTTCTTCTACCGCAAGGCTCTGGACCATTATGAGGAAGAAAAGGCAAAGTTTGAGGAAGGTCTTATTGATACCTGCCCTGAGGAGGTGGATAAGGCAATCTTCACCTATAACGGACCGATTCCTCAGACTCGTGAAAGCGGCATTGTGAGCATGGCGGATGCCGTGGAGAGCGCGACCCGTTCTCTGCAACATCCTACCGAGGAAGATATCCGCAACATGATTAACGGCATTTTCAAGGGGCGTATTCTGGATGGCCACTTGCAGGACTGCGGGCTGACGCTGGGTGAAATTGAAAAGCTGAAGGTCTCGTTCTACTCGACAATCCGCACCATGCATCATAACCGCATTGCTTACCCGAAACCCAAAACGGATGATGCCACAACCGCAGTGATTGAACTGCGTAAATCTGAAAATAAGTCAGAAGCATCATGAAGCGGCATATACGCAGCATTTCCATGGTGCTGGCTTTCCTGGTGGGTGGCGTTTTTCATAAGGCGCTTGCACCACTGGGCTGCTGGTTGCCGGTGAGTGTTGCGCTCATGCTCAGCATAACCTTCATGGGGATTGACGCCACGCGCCTCAAACCCAGACCCATGCACTTGTGGCTCCTGCTCGGGATTCAGTGCATCGGCGTAGGGTTCTGGGGAATTGCCCGTGTGCTTGGTTTCCCGGTATTGGCTGAATCGCTTTATTTCTGTGGCATTGCTCCGGTTGCCATTGCGGCACCGGTCATTATAAATCTTCTGAAGGGTGATGTGGAATTCACCACAACGGCATTGGTACTCAGCCATATTGTGTTTGGTGTCGTATCGCCCCTGCTTATGCCGTTTGTTGTACAGGTGGAGGGGTTCTGCTATGCTGAACTTGCGGCAGAAATAGCCCAGCAGTTGGGCGTTGTGCTGGGTATCCCCGCGCTGGTGGCTTTGCTGTTGCGGTTAATCTACCCGCCATGCAAATCATGGCCGGGGCGCCTTAGCGATGTTTCTCTGGGAATCTGGATAATGAACCTGACCATCATTGCAGGCGTGGGTACACAGCGGGTTCTGGAAATGGATGTCAATCTCTGGGGAATGCTGCCGCTTGCTCTCGGCTCATTGCTTGTATGCATTACCGGTTTTGTGGGCGGGTACAAACTGGGCGGAAAGAAGCTTAAACGCGAATGTTCGCAATGCCTTGGTCAGAAAAACACAATCCTGACTCTTTTCATCGCCAGTCAGTGGTATGTGCATCCGCTTGCTTACATTGGTCCGGCTTTTTACGTGTTTTTCCATAATATGGCCAATGCGCTCCAGATTGCTCTGGCTAACCGCGAATCGGTTCGGAAGAAGTCATCCTGAGCCCAGGAGTGGGGGCTTTACCCGGACCGAATCTGCTCTCAAATAATTATTTGTAGAGTATTCTAATTATATGCTTGACATGTCCGTTGGGGGGGGGGGTAATATGTTGTGAGTCAGTTTATTTTTCTCTTAAAATGAAGCTCCATTTACCTACCTCGTTATATCGGTTGATTTTGGTTGTTCTTAGCGCTGCTCCGGTTATGGGCGCAGGAATGACAACCCCGGAGAGCATTGTGACTCCTGCAGGTTTTCAAGTAGTTGACGTTACGTCAGCAGAATCATTTGCAAACTATTCATCAACTGGAGATGTGGCATTCAAGGTTGCGGGTGGCGAAGGCGGCCTGGTGCTGGATTCGATAAACACTGCACTCAAGAGCGGGAGTGGGGCTTGGTATATCACCAGTGCAGATGCGGAAACGCTCTCATCGCTCTCAATCATCAATGCAACCACACGCCCCTTTTCCGCTGGTTCGCTGACGGTTGAAAATCTGGCTTCATTGACGGCATCCGGCATTGAATATATAACGTACGGAGACAACACAGGCGGTGCTTTCTGCAAGATAGTAGGAACCGGGGTTTTCAATAACAATGGCATTCTGAGTTTTGTTGATAACAGCCGTTCGTATGAAACCCGCGGCAACGGCGGTGTGTTTTTTGTTTCCAACAGCAAGAGCCTGAGTTTTTCCAATAATAATGCAGTATGTTTTGATGGCAACACGGCCAGTTCTGTGAAGAATGATGTAAGCGGCGGCGCTATTTACGGACAACGCGGTGCCTCTATCTCCTTGGCGGATAACAAGAACGTGCGTTTTTCCGATAACAAGGCATACACCATACCTGGTTCTTCAGCCTACTCAACGACCTATGCCCCCAAAGGCGGTGCTATCTATATTGGTGGCAGTGATCTGGGTGGCACAATCACGTCTTCTGAGTCGTGCTTATCGATTTCCGGAAACGAGAATGTTCTGTTCAGCGGTAACATAGCGGAGGCTCAGTACAGTGGGCAGATTACATATTCCTGCTATGGTGGTGCTGTGTATGCCGGTAAAGATACGAATATTGCCATTTCTGATAACGACCGGATTACGTTTGATGGAAATAAAGCCCAGTCGATTTCCACGGGTGGTAGTTCTCAGGCGATGAGTGCGTATGGTGGTGCCATTGCCGCCAGAGAAGCTGCTACGGTGGTGTTCGATGACAACGGTGTTGTTGAATTCAAGAACAATGAAGCATATTCGAAAAGTGCGGAGTCTGCATCATATTTTGCGTATGGTGGTGCGGTTTACCTGAGTGCGGATGCTTCTCTTCAGGTGAGCAATACTGACAAATTATCCATTATCGGGAATTCGGCTGTCACCTCATCATCCAAGTATGCATCATACCTCTATGCTAAAGGTGGAGCCATTTACGGCGATACCGGCAGCACCATTGCACTTGACGGGAATACCGTAGTCGAGATTAAGGATAATAAGGCATATTCCACGCATGATATTGTGCATGGTGGTGCGATATACGGCGATTCCATCAGCATATCCGGAAATAACCAGGTCACCATTACCGGAAATCTGGCACAAGCCTCCAAGTCCACGGCAACTGCTGGTGCGATTTGTGGCGAGAGTATTGTGATAGCCGGTAATGATCAGGTGCTGATTGCAAATAATGCAGAAATTGATAAGAATGGCGTGCGGATGTTTGCGATTAAGGCTGATACCAGCTTGGAGCTTTCTGCTGGTGAGAACCAGGAGATTCGTATTCACGATGTCGTTCAGGCTCCTGGTTCTGTCTTGATTAATGCTTCTGCTGGTGGCAACGCTGGTGGTTCTGTTATCTTTGATGCTGCAGAAGTGTCGTCAAATTTGTCAACTCTGCTGGACCGAGCTGCGACCGCTGATGAAATCCGCCTGTCTTCCACGAGCAAGTTCGGGGAGACGACCCAGCAGAGTGGTTCATTGCAGCTTTTGAATGGTGCCAGACTTGTGGCAAATTCCTATGCCATTGAGACACCGGAAGGCGTGGCTGCCTCTCTTGTGCTGGATTCGGGTAAGATGCGTGCGGATTCTGTGAGTACAAGCGGAAGCTCAACCTTGTCATTCTCCGGAGATTCCTATGCCTTGTTCACTGATGCAACTCTGGCGGATGGTACAACCCTGGAGTTTACAGAATTGGAGCAAGGTCATTCGGTTCGCCTGGCTGGCGATATTCGCGCCGGTGAGTTGTCCATCAGTGTAGCGGGTGATAAACTGACAAAAGGCCAGAGCTACTGCCTATTCACACTGGCTGCTGGCAGCTCGATGGAATGGGATGCTTCTAACGTATCCATCAGTGGAGTTGATGCAGATGATGTGCGGCTGGTCTGGAACAAGGGCAGCCTTTATCTGGATTACGGGATAACCAATGGTGGTACATTGGAAAGCATGCTGACGAGAGATGGTTCTGTATTGTCTGAGGAGTGCCAGATCATCAATCAGTCGAATGCTGAATTGCTTTACACCTCTGAAGGTTCTCAGAAGTTTGCTCTGAGTTCTGATGTGGTTGTGGACAATAAATACATGAGCTTTGACGCTCTGGTGGGTCATTATGAGTTAACTTCGGCGGATGCTTCTGCTCCAGTAAATCTGACCATTCAGAACCTTGCGGATGCCTGCATGGGTGGGCTGGATTCATTCTCTGATATCAGGATACACCACCTCAATGAGGTCAGTTTCCTCAATAATCAGAGTACGGACAAGGCATGTTCCATTAACCTGTATTCAGGAAGCACGGCAGAGTTGAATTACAACAAGTTGTTGCTCTTTGAATCATACCCGGGTGAGGGGTCTGAACCGCAGTCGCATCAGATTTCAGTGTCATCTGATGCATCCTTGCTGGTGGCTCATAATGATAAGGTGCTTTTCAAGAACAACTATGCTTACCATGGGGCTGGTATCTTTGCATCAGAGGATGCGAGCATTGAGTTTGCCAACAACCTGGATGTGGAGTTTACTGGCAACGGTAATCCCAAGGTGAATGACAATTCCTTTGTTGATTACGGTGGCGCGATTTATGCCGTTTCGTCCGGTGCTGAGATAACCTTCCATGATAACCAGAAGGTAACCTTCCGCAATAATTACGCAGAGCAGGGCGGTGCTATCTACATTGCCGGCTCCAGTTCGTTGAAGTTTGTTGATAATGCAGAAATCCTCTTTACCGGGAATGGTCGTGCTGAAGAAATCGCTGGTATGGGCGGCGGTATCTTGGTTGACCAGAATGCTTCTCTGGAAATGACTGGTAATGACTCCATCAGCTTTCAGAAGAACGCAACGGGTGCATACGGGGCTGGTATTTATGGAGATTATGGAAGTTCTGTGATTATTCGTGATAACGAGCAGGTTTCATTCACTGAAAATATGGCTGCGGGTGGCGCGGGTATTTACATGGTAGGCGGTTCAACATTGCAGATTTCTGATAATAAGACTGTTTCGTTTGTAAATAACGTCAAGCGCCCGTCTTCAAATGGCTCAAGCGCTACTGCCATTTATAGTTACAACGACGGCTTGTATAATAAGAATGGCAATGTTGTCAACCTCAGTAACAATGAGGTGCTTGAGTTCCTTAATAATGAAGGTGCCGGTATCCGCATGTCCAATTATGGCGGTAGTCTCCACATCCAGAATAATGGTGACACTGTTTTCGAGGGGAATTACATTGAGGACATTCATGGGAACTTTACGCTGCGTTCTATGACGGTAGGTACTCAGGTATCTGCGGCCAGTGCCGGGAAGGTCACGGACGTTGTGCTTTCTGCAGCCCAAGGAAAGTCCATTGTCTTTAACGAGGGCCTTTCCATCAAGGGTACTGTATCTGTTTCCCTGAACAGCAATTATGTAGATGCTGAAAACAAGACAATTGCCCAGACGGGTGATATTGTTTTCTCTGCTGCAAAGGTCCGTTCACATCTGACGGCATTGAAGCCCTCCGGTGCATCTGTCACAGAAAACGAAATTAAGGATTCGAGTACATTCTCCATTGAGGCAGAGACGAAGCTTTACGGTGGACGCCTGCTGGTGGAAGAGGGGGCCATTTTCACGGGGCAGGGGCTTGAGGCCATGGAAGGCTCTGCTGCAACGGTGCAGGTGAAGAACGCTACGCTGGATCATACCGGATATAATCTGGTATTTAATTCTGGGACAAAACTGGAAGTAATTGGTAACAGCTCCGTAATGGGAAATCTGGTGATGAAGTCCGGTTCAGCCATGGTGGTGGATGCCGCCACGATGAATTTGAGCGGTACGACCTCCATTGGTGATACCGTAAGCCTGAGTTCCCGCAATGAAAATGCGACCATTGCCAAACTGTCCATGGCTGCAGATGGTATTTCCGGTGCGGCGGCTGATTCCGGCATGCGTGATGTGACGCTTAATGTTGGCAATGAAACGTATTTCCTCTCCGGCGTGACGTTGAATAACGTTGTTTTGAATACCTCTGCTAATACAGCGTTCTCTTTGACTGACGTGGCGGTTGACTCCGGCAGTTCCTTCAGCCTTGGGAACGGTGGCAGTGTTGTGATGAGCGGCAAGGGTATGTACGATATAGGTTCTGCTACGGCATTATCGGCGAAGGTTTCACTGGCTGATGATTGGACCGGTACGGTGAAACTGACGGGAAGCCAGATGGCTGGACTGAATCTCGATGACTTGGCCAAAGGAAATAATTCATCAGTTGAACTCAGCGGCGTGTCTGGTTATCTGACTCAGGCAAATGGCAACGGTGGTGTGGGTAAGACCTATTCGACTAATGTTATTCTCACGGACAATGGTGAGAATGCTGCATGGTCGCTCAACAATGGATGGAGCGGTGATAAGCGCACCTTTGCAGGGTCGATTTCGGGTAAAGGTACCATTAAGCGTACATCATGGCGCGGCACGGTGCAGAATATCATTTTTGCCGGTGATATTTCTCAATGGACTGGTGCGTTCTCCCATGAAGTCGATGCGGGCTCCATGAATGGCGCTGTGGTCAAGACGAATCTGACCTTTAATGGCAGCTCTGAGATTAATGCGGAAATTTCCACCAATGGTAAGGGTGAGTTGAATGTGACGCTGGATGATGCCAATGTGAAGACCCGCGCCACTGCCGTGACCGTCAATAAGAAGATGACTGTCACAACTCTGACTCTTACAGAAGGTACGCGTGCCGTGTTCATGGATACGCTCACCAGTGCAGGGCAGTCTACATTAAGCCGGAACTCGGTGCTGAACATGGGCGGGCTGAGTTCGTTCAGTGGGCATGATGATAAGGCTGGTTTCTTTGCCGGTGTTGTACTTAATGCAGATTCTGCAGAAGGCGGGAGCTTAACTGACCTGCAGATTTTTACCGAATCTGAATATTATGGCTTCAGTGGAACGTTCCTTGAAAATGTTCTGTATGAGTCTTCTATAACTTCCACCCTCACGCTGGATAATGTAAGTTTCAGTGATTCCTGCTCGTTTGACGTTGGTGCGGATGGCCTAATTGCTCTTTCCGGCGTGACGATGAGCATTACGCTGCCGGCGCTGCCAGAGGAACATGATGGTATACTGATGCTGGATTGCTCCAACGTATTCCACTGCGCCGCTAGTGGTGATATGGTTATCTCGCTGGGCATGACCCGTGAGGAACTGGAGCTGGCCGGGTATAAGGAAATCTGCATTGATTTTGGTACAGATGTGGATTATTCCAACCTGACGATGAGCATTGACGGTACCACATATATCGGGGGGCAGAATGGTATGGCAACATTCACGATGGTGCCGGAACCGGCTACTGCTACATTGAGTCTGCTTGCGCTCACGGCGCTGGTTTCACGCCGCCGCAGACGCTGATTGCTTCTGCACGGTACAACAAAACCGCCGCATCCCTTATTCTGGGGGGGCGGCGGTTTTTATATGCGTGCGTCCGGGTCCTGTAAGCCAGATTCTGTCCACCCGCGGAGCGGGCTGTGTGGTCATTTTTCTCTCATCGGAATGAGCCCTGCGTTTATAGCAGGGTGCAACTAATACCCGGGAATACAGCGGGCAGGCTACCCTTTCCCTGTTTGTCTTGCATCGCGCGGGGTTTTCCTTGCCTCCTTCGTTGCCTCCGGAGCGGTGGGCTCTTACCCCACCTTTTCACCCTTACCTTTGCAGGCGGTTTGTTTTCTGTGGCACTTTCCGTCCACCCGGCATTGGCTCCGGGTGTCTCCTGCTTTCACAGGACGCGCTGCCTTGTGATGTCCAGACTTTCCTCTACGGAGAATGCCTCCGCAGCGACCACCCGGACCCGGACGGCACGTGCCGAGAGTACACCTAAGTGCGGCTCTTGGCAAGTCAAATCGCCCCATTTGACTTGATTTTGTGACTCTGATGGCGTAGAATAGTGCCTGTTATGAAGAAACGCGTGGTCATTCTCGGCTCAACCGGCAGTATCGGCACCAGCGCGCTGAAGGTGGCGCGCGATATACCAGAGCGCATGGAAGTGGTGGCACTTGCCGCACACAGCAATGTGGCTGCCTTAGCGGAGCAGGCCCGTGAGTTCGGGGTGCAGCATGTGTGCATTTATGATGATACCAAAGTGGGTGAGCTGAAACGTCTGCTGCCCGCTGGGGTCAATGTCTATACCGGGCTGGACGGTCTGTGCCAGTTAGCGACTCTCGAAGCTGCCGATATGGTGCTTGTTTCCATTATTGGCACGGATGGCTTGAAGCCGACTCTTGAAGCGATTGAGGCGGGTAAGGACCTCGCGATTGCATCGAAAGAGATTCTGGTGATGGCGGGTGAGGTTGTGATGAACCGGGCCAAGGCCAAGGGGATTCATGTGCTGCCGGTGGATAGTGAACACAATGCCATTTATCAGTGCCTGCAGGGCAACCACGGTGGTGCAGGGCAGGTTAGCCGGTTGATTCTCACGGCTAGTGGTGGGCCGTTCCGTAATACCCCGCGTGAGCAGCTTGCAACGGTGACGCTGGAGCAGGCGCTCAAGCATCCGACCTGGCAGATGGGGCGTAAGATTACCATTGACAGCGCCACGATGTTCAACAAAGGGCTTGAGATGATTGAGGCCCGCTGGCTCTTTGATATCCCCATGGAGCGCGTGGACGTGATTGTTCACCCCCAGAGCATTGTTCATTCGCTGGTGGAGTTTGTGGATGGTTCAATCCTGGCTCAGCTGAGCAGCAGCGATATGTGTTTCCCCATCCAGTATGCTGTAACCTGGCCTGACCGCCTGCCGAACTCATTACCGCATCTGGATCTGGCTCAGATTGCCAGCCTGAAGTTTGAAGCACCCCGTTGGGACGATTTCCCTGCGCTTACGCTTGCCCGCACGGCCGGCCTTACAGGTGGCACCATGCCCGCTATGTACAACGCTGCAAACGAAGTGGCCGTGCAGGCTTTTGTGGATGGTAAACTCACTTTCCCCGGAATCTGGGAGACGGTGGAAAAAGTGCTTTCCAACGCCCGCCCGCGCGATTATCAAGGCCAGCTTCCCATTATTCTGGAAGACGACGCATGGGCAAGAGAGGAAGCAATCAGAATAATACAAACCACTTTCAATATATGACAACAAAACATTATAATAAAGTAGACTTATTTGCCATTGCATATCTGATAATACCTTTTATCCTCTTTATACTGGGATGGATAAAGCCTTTTATTGCATACCCTTTGGTTGCAGTACTGTTGCTTTCTTTAATGTATTCGTTGAAGGGTGCGGCTATTTTACCTGTCAGATATGATTTAATACGGAAGAATACGCGCCATATTATCACATCTGTTTTCATTCTGAGTGTCGTCCTTTTTTTATCAGGATTAACAGGTAATTGGCATCAGCATACGGATTACGGCGTCCGAAATGATATATTCATTGATTTAATTACAAAGAGCTGGCCCACCCCATTAGAGGATGGCAAGTATTTCATATATTATTTCCAGACATGGCTGCCAGCTGCGCTCGTAGGGTCTCTTTGTGGATGGAAAGCAGCTCAGTGGGCTTATTTCCTCTGGATTCTGCTTGGAATGCTGTTTGTTTTGTACTATACGTATAAAGCACTTAATCGCATCAGTTTCTGGATTGTGCTGTTATTAGTAGCCTGGAATGGAATTGAATTAATTCCTTGTTCCTTAATTGCACCCTTTACCCGAGGTATATCTTGCGCTGAAGCATTTATGGAAAATAACCATGTTGCTGAGCCGTTTGTATGTTTCGGACCAACGTTTTCTCTCAAATCAATTTCTCATTGTTTCGTGCCAATCGCTGTTATTTGCGGCATGGCGCTTCAGGCAAACATTGTTCGCCAGTGGGGGGTGTTATTAGGTGTGTGTGCGGTGCTTTACTCCCCGATGGCTGCTATCTTCTGGCTTCCCTGCCTGGTGTATCTGTATCTGCGTGCCCATCGTGACTCCGCTATGCCTATAAATAGCAAAAGCTTCTTCGTTTCGGTTGCGAAATCCTTATGTTCGCCTTTGAGCCTGGTTTCTTATATTCTTTTTGCGGTAGTCGTTGCACCTTACTACTTGTCTGCAGATTCTGCTAGTCCAGTGCGTTTGGACGAGGTGACGTTAGTTCAGATGTTTGCATTGCTGTTCTTCTTGATCTGGAATGTCGGAATCGCGGCATTCCTCACAAGGTTGAATAACAAAGACAATCTCTTGTGGGTTGCTTTAGGTACTCATGTGCTGTGTATGTTAGCTAGTCTGTGTATCAATAACGACATGGCTATGAAAGGGTCTGCTATCTGTAATTACTACCTTCTGATTTTGTTTTTACAGGCTGCGTATAACGCCCCGTCTAAACAGAAGAAATGGTATATTATATATGCTGTAATCTCGGCCAATTATGCAATCCACATGGTAGCAACCAGCATAATGCTGGTCGTTGCGCCCTTGTTTTACCTCTTCTTACATTGCCGTTTCCGGTATCAATTCCTCAGTGTAATAGCTGCATTGGTTGCTATTGCTACCTTATGGTCTTTTAAGCCTGGCCTTTTTCAATCAACCATTGATAAATTGAGCGGCAGCAGGGTAAGATACAATAAGACTATTGGAATATACCAGGCGGACGGCGGAAGTGGCAGGTGGTGGTGGTATAAGACATTCCCCAGCAAGGAAGATATGCCGCTTCAGTTCAAGCAGTATTAAGCAGGATAAAGAAAAAAGCAACGCATTGCGTTGCTTTTTTCTTTATCCAAATAATTGCGAATAAAGTATTTTTCCTGTAGAGGAACGAGGAATTTCCTCGACAATCTTGATTGTGTATTGATTCCGCATCAGGTGCCATGTATCCTTCAGGTAGCCAGCCACAAGGCTTTTATTTGCCTCATTTGTTATAGCGATTTGCAGCTTTCCATCATGCCCTCCGCAAACAGCTTCGATTCCCATACCCTGAAATATGGCATCAAGTTCATCCAGACCAAAGCGGTTGCCGGAGATCTTGATAAACCGCTTCAACCGACCTATGATATAATATAACCCGTTTTCATCAACGCGGGCAATATCACCCGTATGCAGAACTCCGAAATTATGATCACCAAGGGAAAGATCATCGCGAGATTCTGCATATCCCAGGGATACGTTTTTTCCTCGGTATATCAGTTCTCCTGAGTCGGCATCAGCTGCATCAATGCTGAACTCACCTCCGGGAATAGGTACACCAATGGAATCCGGATGCTCAGCCGCAATAGCCGGTGGGAGATAGCTCATGCGGGCTGTTGCTTCTGTCTGTCCATACATGACATAAAAGCGCATTTGTTTCTCCTTTGCCCATGTAGCGTAGGTGAGTACCATTTTCCCAGACATGTGACCTCCTGCCTGGGTCATGTAGCGCAGAGAGGGGCAACTCCGGTTCCGAAAGCCCACAGCTTCCAGCATATCGTATGTGTATGGGACTCCTGCAAGAGAGGTAAACTCATGCGTGTCACAAAAGGACCAGAACGCCGGGCTTATAATGGAATCGTCTGTTAAGAGAAGGGTGGCTCCTGCCTGTAAATGCGAATTGATTATGGACAATCCGTACGAATAATATATCGGTAGATTTGTAACAGGACGCTCGGAATCGTCAATCTGGAGATACTGAGCAATGGATTCAGCGTTAGATTGGATGTTTGTACGAGAAAGCCGTACCAACTTGGGAGAGCCTGTTGAACCAGAGGTCGAAAGGAGCAGCGCAAGTTCAGGATTCAACTCAACCTTGCGCGGATTCCCTGTTTGTTTCAACTCATAGCTCCCATCTACGTTTGGAGCATAGATATAATCCGGCTGATACGTTTCTTCAAGCGTTAATCTGAGAGATTCATTCAGCGCGGAGCTGACAAGTAAGCAGACGTGCCCGTTTCTTAAGCACCCAAGATAGGCGGCTAATGACGGAATGTTGTTTCCGGCATATATAAACACCAGACTGCGTGGAAGCATTCTTGAGGCAAAAACGTCAGCCATGGAATATAACTCGCTGTAGCTAAGTTGTTCTCCTGACTGAGCAATGACCGCAATCTTGTCATCAATGATGCTTTTGTCCCAAAAAAAAGGCATATTCAACTATTTTGTAATTATCAAATACAAATCTTTCCAAGTGGAAATCTTATTGAACGCATCGATGTCTAGCACGACACCGTATTCGTCTCGTATATAGGTGACAAGCGAGAGGAATGTAAGGGAGTCCCACTCATCGTATGTACGAAAATCATCATCAATGCTGATTTCTACGTCGTCTAACTCAAGAACTTCTTGAATAGATTTTAAAAACTGTTCCGTGGTCATGTGGTTCGAGTGTAACATTTTGTTTGTTTTTGTCAATCTTTGTTTTGCATTCTGCGCTGACGACCAACTCCTCCTAGAATTTTAGGCAAAGGTTCGTATGTTACGGGATTGCCACTGGCTTTATGTCCGGCCGGTATATCTTGCGTGACAACACTGCCAGCAGAGACTACACAGTTGTTGCCAATAGTTACGCCGCTCATAATCAGGCAACGCGCGCCGATGAAGCATTTGGAGCCGATATTGATAGGGCGCCCAGTGCGCACTTTCCGCTGGCTCCATCCTACTTCTGGGGAATAATCGTGCCCTTCTGAATCGTAGATTAAGGTCCCGGGGCCTACGATGGTGTATTCTCCAATGCTGATTTTGTTACAGCAGACCAGATTACTGCCGCTGATACCGGCGTTGTCCGCTATTTCAATCATTGCCTGTGGTGTAAGCGTTCGCAGGGATACGGAGTGTTCTACAAGCGGATTATGACGGGGATTGGATATGAGGGAGACATTAGCCCCTAAGATGATTCTGGAGCCTTTTGTCTTGCGAATGTAGGGCATTTTGTGAATCCAGCAGCCACGCTGAATCTCAACGCCTTTAAGTTTGAGACGAAGCTTGTTTATGCCGGAAAGTAAGCTGAGAATGAATAATTTGATTCGAGAAATCATGTGTTTAGAATATTGCTATAAATCTGATTCAGATTTGAACTCATTGCGGAGGAGGAAAGCAAATCTCTGCATTTATCATGCTCATGAGAGCCCATGTTCAGGCAGCGCTCTCGGGAACTCGTGATATCAAGTACACCCTGAGCGAGAGCATCTGCATCGCATGGGGAAATAATATACCCGGACTTGCCTTGGTCAATGTATTGCTTGCTGCCGCATTCGGTTGTAAGAATCACGGGGACGCCCATGACGCGGGCTTCCTTTGCGGCTGTGGGGCCAGTGTCTGCTTTGCTGGGGTGAACGAGACACCAGGTTTGAGAAAGCTTCTGAACCACATCGTCTCGGGAAATTCGCCCCAGAGGAATGATGTTGGGGGGTAAATCCGGAATGCTGCCGGCTTCAACTCCTGCCAATTCGAGTTTAATATGGGAAAGCTCAGGTTTCGAAAAAGCCGTTATGGCGCATTGCAGATTCTTAAGAGGGGTATTGCTTCCGCAGTAAAGGCATGCCGGAGACTCACTCAGCAGCCTCGGCTGGGTGAAAAATCTTTCTTCAACTGCGTATTCGAATTGCAGGGGGGTAGCTTGCGGTGCAATATCCCTGACCCGCTCTGCTGCCCAGGGCGATTCCGTGGTTATATGCTTGCATGAGCGAAAAACGATGGGCTCATATATGCAGTGATGCCGGAAAAAACGGGGCATCGGCCCACGTTCTATACATGCCTTCAGAACCCCCTGCACGGAATGCATCCATTTCCCGTTGAAATCGGAACCACTGAGCCCGTAGCAGTCCTCCGTGCCCCATGAGTGTACCAAATCCGGTTTTATGTGGCGAAGTTCGGTTGCTATGCGAAAGCGCTCAACTGCATATGCTGTGTAGAGCCCAATCGTTTTCTTGCCGCGGGGAAGAATATGAAAAAATTGACCCCCGGATGAAAATCGAACCGCTTTTGAAATGTCCTTATTTAAGGAGACCCAATGGATTTCGTAATGGCTTTCTTTTGCGAAAGAATCGTATAAAGCTTTAAGCCACACTGCATAATGACCGGAAAATGAGGGGATTTTCTCGCTAACAAGCCAAGACGGGAAATTGCAGATAATCGCTACTTTGGGACGTACCATATTATGCTTTACCTATAATTTTGCGATATAGTGCGAGAAGGACGGCATAGACAGGCATGGGCAAGCAGCGCAAGGCGCAGAACGCCCCACGGAAGCCAACTTTCCGGGAAACAAGAATACGGTTGATGATACCTTTACGCCAGAAGGTGGAAAGCAGCCGCCTTTTTTCCATTTCTCGCTCCAACGCTGATATGAAGGCTTCTGTGCCCGTTATTCCGTTTTGTTTGATATATGAAAGAATACCTCTTTGCATCTCCTCCATAGGAGTATGCGTTATGTTGTAATATTTATCGTTGAACTGCTCCAGGCGGATAATGGAGGCGTATCCATGCTTGTTATCGTCACCTCCGCGGCTCATATTGCCACTGCCATCCCGTATGAACGCGGTAATGGATGGTACTTTAATCCCGTAGCCTAGGGTGCAGCATCTCAGATTAGAAATAACGTCATCTACCCAATAGCCATCTAATGGCAAATCACCGTATTCTTTGAAATGGCGAGTTGACCAGACTTGGTGTAAAGTCCCGGGTTTACTGAATTCACCCCAGAAATCATGTTTTCCTTGAAGAATATCCAGTCGTTCAACGGGCGGATTGTCCGTAGACTTTGCTGTCATACGTTTACGTATGCTTTCTTCTGAATCATCCGTAAAATGCTCCAGCAAGGTATATACGTAGGAACACCCTGGATTTTCTGCGATAGCACGACCTACAATGCTGCATCTGTCTACAGACGAATAATCATCATCATCGGCGCGGACAATCCAGTCCGATTCAACAAACTGTACAGCGTGGTTGGTATTGCCCGCAAGGTGAAGGTTGGTGGGAGTCTGTGTAACAACAACGCGACGGTTGCCTTTGTATTCAGCCACACACTCCTTGATGATTTCAAAGGTGCGGTCAGTGGAGCAATCGTCTGAAAAGATATACTCCAGCTCGCCCGCGTAATCCTGGGCAAAGGCGCTTTCGATAGCACCGCGTATGTACTTCTCCCGGTTGTGAGAGAGTAGAACGTAGGAGAGCTTGGGCAGGGGAGCTGACATATTCTAATAAGAAGGAGCCGCCCTCCAGATGAGAGCGGCTCCTGGCAGATAGATTCTTATTTGTTGTTCACACGAGCAAACTGCTTAAGACGCAGACCATTCAGGTGAATGAAACCGCTGGCATCATCCTGGTTGTAATCCTCTTCCGTGTAGTCAGCTTCCATGGTAGCCATGGCGTAGCTGTACAGGCTGTTCGGGCTGCGGCGGCCGGCGTACATCACGTTGCCCTTGTAGAGCTTGAGACGCACCTCACCATTAACGGTTTCCTGGGTCTTGGACACGAGAGCCTGAATGGCCTCGCGCTCAGGAGCAAACCAGAACCCGTTGTAAACCATGGCGGCGTAGTCCGGAATCAGGGAATCGCGCACCTTCTGAGCCTCGCGGTCCATGGTGATGGTTTCGATATCGCGGTGAGCGGCCAGTAGAATGGTACCACCGGGGGTCTCATAAATGCCACGGCTCTTCATGCCCACAAAGCGGTTTTCAATGATGTCGACACGGCCGATACCGTGCTTGCCGCCAAGAGCATTCAGAACAAGCATGACGCCCAGCGGGTCGAGCAGGGTGTAACCATCCTTCTCACCCTGAACGCTGGCAGTAGCTCCCACGGTTTCAATAAGTTCAGCAAGACCTTCCGTCTGAAGACCAATGATGTTGCCTTTCTCAAAGAGGCACTGCAGGTACTGGGGTGCATCGGGAGCATCCTCCGGAGATGTGGAAAGAACATACATGCCGCGGTCCTCTTCCTTCGTGGCATCATACCAGGTGTCCTCAAGGATGCCGGCTTCAAAGGAGATGTGAAGCAGGTTGCGATCCATGGAGTAGGGCTTCTTCATGCTCTGGCGAATCGGGATGCCGTGTTCCTCTGCGTACTTAATCATCTCAGCACGACCCGGGAACTGATCACGCCATTCCTTCATGCGCCAGGGAGCAATCACCTGGAGCTGGGGAGCCAGGGCGTTAATAGACAGCTCGAAGCGCACCTGGTCATTACCCTTGCCGGTAGCACCATGGGCAATGGCGTCTGCTCCTTCAGCAATGGCGACGTCCACCATGGCTTTGGAAATGCAGGGGCGAGCAATGGAAGTGCCCAGCAGGTAACGGCCTTCATACACGGCGTTAGCCTGGAACATGGGGAAAATGTAGTTGGCGGCAAAATCTGCCTTCAGGTCGCCAATGATGCACTTGGAAGCACCGGTGGCAAGAGCCTTTTCTATGACGCCATCAAGCTCTTCAGCCTGACCTACGTCTGCGCAGTAGGCAATGATTTCAGCATTGTACTTCTCCTTGAGCCACACCAGGAGTACGGATGTGTCAAGACCACCAGAGTATGCAAGAACGATTTTCATTTTCTTATCACAGCACGCAGCGGTTACATCTGCGCACAGCGGCATTATACACGTACGCACACGACGATGAAAGCAAAAACTGATTCAGTGACGCAGAATGCCTGTTATTTACCCTTGCTGATGCGCTGAATCCCCCATCCGGCAAGAAGAACGGGTATTAATCCCATGATGAAGAGGTAAATGGCATTCCTCCAGATGGTGGAAATGGAATTTTCATCTGTCTCCTGGTCAATTCTGCCGAATGGGCGAGCCTGGCGCGGCGCCAGGAAGAACCCGCGGTGTTCGTTGGTGCGGCCGTCTTTCCGGGCTGTTTTCACGCCCTCGCTCAGAGTTGTGAGTTTACGGTTAGAAAAGAAAAACTCAGCAGGCTGGTCATGAGAAGTCGCGATGCGGTCCTCCTGTTCATAGAGAACCTTATCCAGGAACTCCTCATTACCGGTAGCCGCGGCCTTGTTCACACGGCGGAGAATTTCCTTAGCCTCGTAGACATTCGCAGCCATGCCGTTAAATGCCAGAGCCGCGCGTTGAATGAAGCGCAACTGCTCAGTTGAGCCGGTTTCCTTGAACTGCTCACGCAATTCATTAACCCTGCCGGTCTGGAGTTCCCACAGGTTTTCAGTAGTCTGCACAACAAACAGCATTTCAAAGGCATAACGGAGGGGGCAGAACTCCGCAATCAATGGAACCGGCTTGCTGGTAATCTCATGCGTTGTTTCATCCTGGTAAGCTACGCGGTGTCTGAGGTTGGAGAGCCGTCTCTCAACCGCTTCCGGGAGCAATTGATCAGGCAACCTGGGGCTGAACTCGTTCATTTCCTCAAACCGCACAAGCGCCCCCGCCAGCAGAATCTGCGGGACGAGAAGCAACGGCACGATATTGAGCGCTGTACGGTCAGTGCGCACAAATGCAGAAACCATCAAAGACATGGCAATGCCGACAAAAGCAGTCAGCAGCATGACCCCGAAGTGGTTCCAGAACATGTAGTGAATGCCCAGAATGGCATTGCCCACCAGTAGATAGAGAGCGCATTGCAGACCTGCAATGGAGGTCAGCACAAGCACTTTTGCCGCCAGATACCCGCCTGTGAAAATGCGGTAGTTGCTTTCTCTGCGCAGCAAGGGCCTGTCTCTGAGGATTTCGCATGCCGCATCAGTCAGCCCGAAAAACATGGCCAGCACAAGGGAGAGGAAGAGATACTCCGTAACATGCAGCGATTTGTAGAAGGTGTACGTCGTTTCAGATGATGCCCTCAGGGTTCCTGCAATAAGCGCCGCCAGCACCGGTCCTTCCAGCAGCATGGCGTATAGCCCCAATCGGCTCCGCATGCGTGCCAGCAAGGTTCTCGTGACCCAGAGCATAAAGAGACGCCAGTGCTCAATAGGTGTCCGGGGGCGGGGTTTAGGAATGGTCTTCTGCTGCCCCTGGTCGGGGTCTTCTGAGGCAGAATCCGTTGTTTTGCCGGAATAGGAGAGTTTTTCAAAACGCTCCTGCCAGAGGTTGGCATTTTCATGCGCACGCGCCCCGAGACTGCGGAAGGGGGCATCCAGCACTTCAAATACGTAATCTGCACCGCCGGCGGCAATGGCTTCGTGGGGAATGCGCAGGTGCATTTCCCGCGCTGCGGTGCGGAAATAGTTCATCATGTCGTGCGGGCTGCCCCAGAACGCCATTTGCCCGTGTGTATCAAGCACCATGACTTTCTTGAAACGGTTCAGCAGAACCTGAGCCGGACGGTGCAGGGTGCAGATGAGGATGCGGGAGTGCGACATGTACTCTAGCGTTTCAATCACACGCTCTGCATCACCAGATGAAAGACCACTGATAGGTTCATCAATCAGGAAAACCTCAGAGGTACCTGTCAAATCCAGACCCAGGTTCAGGCGCGTGCGCTCACCATCAGAAATGGTGCGTTCACCAGCACGCCCGACCGAACGGTCTGCCAGGTGCCCGATGCCTACAAAGTTCAGCACATTGGAAACGCGGCGCATGCGGTCAACGTGCGACAGACGCGGACGCCGCGCAATGGATGCCTGGTACACATGTTCGCTCACCGTCATGGCTTCATCCAGAATATCCTCTCGGGGAATGAAGGCAATGTGTCTGCGGAGATTGATTGAATGCGTTGTCAGGCGTTCGTTATTGTAGAAGATACTACCGAAGGAAGGGGGCAGATGCCCGGCAAGCATGGAAAGCAGCGTGCTTTTTCCTGAACCGCTGGGGCCGAGAATGCAGGCCATTTCTCCACGTTGCAGCGTGAAGTCAATATTGTCAACAACGCGTCCGGCTCTGACGAAATCGCGGGTAAGACCACGAACCTGGAGCGTGCTGATAAGGTTAGTTTCCTCCTCCAGCACGCCTGAGGAAAAGCGGCAGCGTAGGAATTGCACCGCACTCAGCGCAATGAGGTCGCCATCCTGAAGCGGCGTGTCGCCTTTAACCGGCTGGTCGCCAACGGTTACTGAGTGGGAATTGCTTTCCAGAACCTTCACCGTGCCGGTGTTACTCGTCCGTGAGTAAGAGACTTCCAGCACCACGCCTGGAGCCAGCCCTGGCGTTAATTTCAATACGTCAGGGCGTGTCATGTAGGGCAGGTTCGTCACCAGCACCTTGCGTTCTGCCGGGTCGAGCTGGAAACTGTATCCTACGGCTTCGCGCTCCGCCAGGTCAACAAAGGTGAAGGGGCCTTGCCCATTGACATGGAATGGGGAGAAGTATGATTCATACACCCTTTCTCCAACTGGCAGAACGCGGTCGTTGAGCAGAACTTCTGCATCATTGCGCAGCACTTCAATCTCCACCTGCAAGCCGAGCGCAACGCGGGCAACGCAGTTGCGCGGTCGTATGCGTGACATGGAGAGTCTGTCGGCCTCCAGGCTGATATAGTTGACCAGTTTTACGCCGGTGTAGCGCAACTGAAGGAAGGTGACGATAGTCTTATAACTGAAATAGCAGGAGCTTAATTCAACTGTCTGCCGGACGGAAAGCGGTAGAACTCCACCTTTTCCGACAGCCTGCCCACGGACGGAAATGGGGGTGTCTGAGTCATTGACGATGAGCAGGAAATTAACGCAGCGAATGGCTCGGAACGCAACATCTGCATCTCCTTCCGGTAACACAACGGTGTCCTTACCGGGCGTTGAGGAGAAAACAATACACTCTATAGGGGCGGGTACGGGAGCATCCGGTGTGCGAATCAGATTCTCGAGTGCCGTTGCAGCCCCAGGGAGGTTAAGCCCATACGTCACTTCCTCAAACAATGTGGGAGAGGTCAGATCTCCGCCAATCCGGAGCAGGAGCGTGTAGACCTCCAGCGCCAGGGAGATGCGTTCTTCCTCGGTGCGGCCGGCCGCAGCAAGTGCGAGCGTTGCGGGCAGGGGGTATGAGGCCTCATAAGCAGTTTGAAAACGTTCGGCCAGCCAGCTGTGTTCCACGTTCGGGAAATCATGGCGCAGAATGTCCATGGCTGTATCCAGCTTATCGACTCCAATATCCACCACCTGGCACATGATGGAGGCAAACAGGTCTGCGATGGTACCTGCATGACCACGGCGGGATTCATCTCTTGCCGCAATGCGGTGAGGTGCCGTATTAAGCATTGACGCCAGCTGACTCCTGGCCCGGATAATGCGGCGGCGACCAGAGTGCAGCAGGTAGTTACAATATTTCCTGAACCGGGAAACCTTCATTATTGCTGGCAATTATCTTGCTTACCGAAACCTGGGCACCTCTGTTCCCAGCCGGGGAAATTCCACTTGTGTGGGAAATCGCGGCATTGTACCGGTTTTACCGGCTGTATTCTGCATGTGTTGTCCGCTTGGAGCATAATGCAGGCGCCATCTGGTGCATCGATGAGAGATAAACCTCTGCGGTTGCGCTGTAAGTGACAAAGCTCGTTGATGAAACTAACCTCATCCATGCCCAGGTAGTCAGCTATTGCGGAAATATCTTCATCCGTCAGGCAGACATTCCCCTCCCACCGGCAGCATGCACCGCAGCGCTGGCAGCAGTGTATGATGCAACTGTTATTTTGCTCGTCGGTTAAATTTCCCATGGTTTGCGGACTGCTTTGGTGATGTGCGGAGGCCGCACATAAATGGGTTCTGCTGGCTTTCCGGCAGCGTGCGCCTGGGCTTCCGGAGTCATGTCAAGCCATGTCTGAACGAGCCCACGAGCCGTAGGACATAATCCTTCCTTCTCAACTCTTTCAATTCCTTTTGCCTGCAAGACTCCGCTGACCTCCACACTGTAGACCGGGAGCCCGAGCCCATTCAATTCTTCAGGAGAAAGGACGTCAATGTGACCATCTGGATGGCGGACTGTCCAGCCGCCCCTCCTGGCATCGGAGACAACACAGGCGGAGCCGGAAGCCAACTGGACCCATGATTCCACGGCAACCAGGCGGGCCCCGGTGACTGTTGCAATACCCACGCCAGCAGCCAGAGCAACGCGAACGCCGCCATAACTGCCGGGACCTGCTCCTACCAAGATGTAATCCAGATGAGCATGGTTGCGCCGTAATGCTTCCATCGCCTGCTCAAGAGCAGGAAAAAGGTGTTCATCATGGTTGCGTTCTGCCTCCCATGCGGTTGAAACGCAGAACTCTCCATTGAGGTACAGGCAGAGAGATGCCTGAGGTACTGAGGTCTCGATGGCTAGAATATTCATGCCTGAGTCAGTTGGGCCGTTGTCCATTTTCCGCGGGAAACCGACTTCATGACACGGAGACCGGCGGCTTCAGCCGCGGCTAGTGTTTCCTCAGCCTGCGTATTCAGAATGCCGGAGATAATGAGAATGCCGCCAGGTTTCATAGCCGCGAGCAGGCGTGGGAAGGCTTTCTGAAGAACTGTTGAGAACAGATTAGCCAGAACAACGTCTGCCTGCTGACCCGGGGCCGGGCTCCATTCAAACACGTCTGCCTGGAATAACTCCAGATTGTCAGCCCCGCCATTGCGGCGGATGTTACGCTCAGCAACTTCTACGGCCACTGGGTCGAAATCAAAACTGATGGCACTTGCAGCCCCCAGCCGCAGCCCTGCCAGAGCAAGCACGCCGGTTCCGCAGCCGATGTCTGAAAGCGTCCAGCTTCCGGCGGGCAGCTTGCGCACATAATCGCAAAGCATACGCAGACACGTTGACGTCGTGGCGTGGTTGCCTGTGCCAAATGCGCGCTCCGCCGGGAAGGTAAGAATAATGCGGTTTGGGTATTTGGCGCGGAGTTCGTCCAGAACGGCGGCATCTGCAGAAGCAGAAATGACAATCTTATCACGAATGATAAGCGGTGGAGTATTTTCCGGCGCTGTTGCTGCCACCCAATCCGTGGTAGTTAATTCCTCAACGCTGCCACCATAGCAGGCCTGCAGCACCAACGCTTCTTCTGCTGTTTCTGTATATACGTCAATTGAAAGTCTGCTGGCCTGAAAACCAGCGGAAATAACGGCGCCGGGAAGTTTGCCGACGCGTTCCTGCCAGATGGATTCCTGGTCAGCAGATGCTGTTTTGTGCCATTGCCACATAATTTTGCGTAATAATATATTAAGTTGTTACATATCGAGAATATCACCTGCCAGTGATTGGGCATCCTCGAAGGGAATAATGAAAATCTGCCCGGTCTCAATCAGTCTCCCGTAGAAGAATGGCTTGTCAGAATCATAATCTGCCGGAGCAATTTGTAACGTCCGGGTTTCTGACTTTGTCTTGCGCTCCATGGTTGCCAGTGAACGCAGGATGTCAGCATCTGACCCGGTTTCTTCTAGCATCCCCTCGGGGGTGTCTGCAAATGTCTGGTCGCTGTCATCCTGCTCAACAACAGTGGCTTCCGCGTCAGAATAGTCTGTGATTTCGAGATCCAGCTTCACCGTGAATACCGGTCTGGCCAGCGCCGCCAGCGCATCTTCATCTGCCGAATCAAGCCACTGCTTAACCTTGAGCTTCTGGAGGTGGCGCAGGTAAAATTCAGCCCTGTGAGGGTTAATCCGGGGGGTAACGTCCTCACCATTGAGCGTGCCGGTCCAGGTTTCGCTCAGGTAGTCATAATGCAGCACCAGGGGGGCTTGCTGGAACCCGAGCGTAAGCTGACGAACCGCTGAAACCGGAAAATTCATCAGATTGCGGTTTTTCCATTTCTCTGAACGCAGAGAAAGCATGCGGGTGAATTTCGGACTCAGCTTGCATACGGAATTGGTGCCCATTTCCGTACCAAACCATACTCTGCGACCACTGGCCGGATCAACGTACCGCCGCAGAAGGAATGTGCGGGCTGAACGGTCTTTCACCATGGGCAAATCGTACCCAAAGAGCGTAGCACGCAGCATGCAGGGGCGCGGCAGGATGGAGAGTACGTAATCAGGCTCATTCAGCCCGTATTGAGCCAGAACGGGAGTCATGTTCTCACCTGGGGCCGCATCTGCCACAACTTCCTCAATGGGGATATCCTTCAGGCCTCTGAGGAAATTGATTACCGTTGCGTTCTCTGCCTGCTGGTACCTGGAGGTTGCAGTGGAGAACATCCAGGTATCTTCCACCTTGCTTTCTTCATCGCCGGGTACCATCAGCATGCGCAGCACTCCCTGACCATGCGTTGATCGGAGTGAGAATCTTGCAACGTCCTTGACATCAATGTCTGCAAACTTCATGGAGCGAAGCGCAGCCAGTGTTGTGGGCATTTCGTCTGTATACACAGAACGATTGCCTGCGCGAACCTGCGCCATGGCTTGTTTCGGTAGTACGGGCAGTTCCGTGACTGCCTTTATCAATTTACCGAAACTTCCTGTATGGGTTGCTCTGCGTTCTGCCTGCAGGGTGAATATGACCGGGCGGTCATTCACTCTGGCATGGCAATACTTCTGGTCATCGCCCTCCTGGGTGAAGGGTTCATACAGCGTGATTTCCTTGGGCGTTTCACCCCAGTCACCGTGAAGCTGAATGTGGTACAACGGTTTTTCTGATGAGTCAGCAGCAGATATGTCTTCAACTCGTACTGCTTTCAAGTTAAGAAGGTTCTGTACGAGTTTGTGAACATTGTCATCGTTTGCTCCTGTTATGATGGGAGCCGTGATATTCCAGGCGGATTCTGCATTATCGCGGTGAAGGCGAAGCTCTTTTGCCTCTGCATTCGCAGGAATGATGGAAATGCTACGCAGCTGCTCTGGCTCAAATTGCAAAGGTGAAGGATCCCGCAGAGCTTCCAGACCGTCCTTGAAAATATGGAGGATATTGCCGCTGACTACGTGGATGCGCTTATCCCGACCATAAAAATTGGTGCGCAGATACGTTGTTGGGAACAGCGTTTCTCCATCTCCAGCATCAGCAAGCCAAGGGGAGGTGCTGCCAAGTGTGTATCTGGCGACCGTTGTCAGCCTGTCACCATTCCCATCGGGGCGTTTGAGCGTGATGCGGATGGGTGAGGTTTCCACACCGAATTCGCGCATGTTGCCACGGGTAATGTTGTTCAGAGGCAGGGTGTCAACCAGCTTGGCATTTGCCGTGAACCCGAAGATGGCCTCTGTTGCAGCTGGAGAAAGTCTATCCTTGAACGGTTTGATGATCCACCAGGCGCCTTGCTTATCCTTGGCACAAACGATTTCATCATGCAGGTCCTGAATGCGAAGCCAGCATACCTCGCCCAGATGCCGGGTGTTTTCTTTTGAAAACAAGGGCATCCCGGGTTCAAAGCGGTACCAGCCTGTGATGCGGGCAAGATTACCATCAATGGCCAGGAATGTGGACATTGTAATCGCTCCGCCTGCTAACAGCGTGAGAAGAATGGTTGGTAAGTATCTCATTTGCTGTGATTAGTGACGCCGTGCATTCCAGATGAACAAAGCCACAAGGAAAGCGAACAGGGGCATGATGAGCAGAGTCAGATTTTCCAGAGCGCTGCGCGTATGCCGGTTCAGGTCAATCTTCATGGTAAGGTCCTGGTTGGCGCTCTTGCCGCCGTATTCCGGGCGGCTGCACATCCATGCCCACAAGGTGTGCATGTAATCGCGCTGCTCCGTCTTGGCATTTTCACGCGACAGCATGTCGACGTTACCCAGCACAATCATGGTGGAAAGGTTGTTCGGGTCGCGCGGGTTACCACGCGTTACAGCTGCTTCCAGACACAGCGGACCTTCGCGGTCTTCTGCCGGGGTGAAGGCGGGTTCAAGGTCGCGACGCGTTTCGCCATAATAGGCATCTGTTGACATGAGCAGGGGGAATGTGGTCAGTTTCCGCAGTGCTGCGGCGTTCTCGTCACCATGCTCAAGCGTCAGAGACATACACTGACCTTCCACAAGGGTGGTTCCGTTCCAGAATGCCTTGGTGCAGTTCAGCCCTTTGGGGAATACGGCGTTGATGTCGTAATATGCGCGTTTGCGGTCGCGGAGCAGGACGCGGTCACAGTTCGGGCGGATGCCTTGTTCGCGCAGGAAGCGATAGAGCCGAGGAAGCTTCTGGTCGATAGTGGGATTCAGTGCTACAAAGAACGCATTGCGACCATCGCGTTCCCAGAATTCGCGCAGCACATTCATCTCAGCATCTGAGAAATCATTCTGCGGAGAGATGACAATGAGCCCTTCTGCGTTGTCCGGAAGCTTCTCTGTGTTTGCAATGTCTATCCAGGAAAGTTGGATATTAAGGGCGTTTGTAATCGTCCCGATGGATTCAAGCAGAGTCTGGTCATCGCGGGATACGCCGCCTTTACCTTCAACGACATACATGTGACGCATCTCGCCTTCGACGGCTTCAGTAATAGCTCCACAGACCACTTCATCCATCATCAGCGCAACGGCACGGCGGCTTTCATCCGGCAGGGTTTCATATTTGATGAATGAGGTTCCCGGGCGGATGCGCACATGCTGGCGGTCGCTGTGGCGTTCCTCAAAGGTCTTGATGGGGGCATTCGGGTCTTTGCGGGCGTCTACAATGCAGAGGTCCTGCTTGAATTCCACACCATAAATCTGTGAGATTTCGCGAGCTCGGTTCGGTTGGCGCATCGGGTCAAAGCGTTCGACCTCAATCTTACCGTTGCCGTAGCGTTCGTATTCTTCAAGAAGAGAATACATGCGGTTGTAATTAGGCGTGGAACGCTTGAAGGCGAATATGATGCGCACGGGAGTCTCCCGCTTCTGAATCCGGTCGCTGCTCAGCACGTTGATGGTGCGGTCTGAGATGGTGTAGCGCTGGTCCTGGGAAAGATCCCTGCGGGCGTATTCGTGGCAGCCAACGTAATTGCAGGCAATGACGATGATTGCGAGCAGCACAAGGTTAATCCAGGCCAGTGGATTGTATTTGGTTTTGCGGGCTTCAGGGTGCCCCGTTTGGTTCTTTTTGCTCATCTGTGAGAAAAAATGTTAAAAGTTGAATGAAATCAGCGGTGCCAGCGGCGGTAGTCAACAACTCGTTTGGTCAACGCAAGCGTCAGTACTGCCAGAGTCAGATACAGCACCAGGGGGCGGGTATCAATCAGACCGCGGGAGAAGGCACTGATCTGCTCAGATATTGAAAGATAGTGGAAAGCAGGCGCTGCCGGGAATTCTCCCCAGAGTTCAGGCACTCGCCCCATGAAATAGTAGATGATGATGGAACAAGTGCATATAATACCTGCGATAATCTGACTGCGCGTGAGCGAGGAACAGAAAATTCCCAGAGCGATGAAGAAACTGCCGGATATCGAAAGAATGCTGATGGGACCGAACCAATCTGCGGGGGTGTAGGTGATACGCCCTTCAGGCATAACATCATAGCGCATGTTTGTGTACAGATTTCCAAGGTCACTCATCCACGGATAGAGCAGCATGGGGGTCCAGAGGATGATGTAAAAGAGCAGGGCGGCAAAGTACTTGCCAAGAACAATCTGGGTTGTGGTTACTGGTGCCGTCAGCAAGCCTTCCAGCGTGCCGTGGCTTTCTTCCTCCGCAAGGGTCCGCATCGTGATAAGCGGGAAAATGAAAATAAAGAAGAACCAGAAGTTTACATTGTCCAGCATGTAGTACATGACACCTTCGCCGGTTGCCTTGCTCATGGTCTGCAATACAGCCTGTAACCAGAACCCTTGCAGCCCCATGGCGCATGCAAGAATGACCCAGCCGAATGGTGTGCCCAGATAGCTTTTCAGTTCTTTTGCAAATATGGTATTCAGCGTGGAAAACCAGCTTCGCGTGCGGGAAATCTCCGTTTTTGTTGTTGCTTCAGCCATTGTCTTATAAAGGTTTAGTCTTTACGCGTCATTTCTACGAATACGTCCTCAAGACTGGGAATGTGACGGTAGATGTGCCGCATGGGGAAATGATGAGAGGCGATGATGGCAGCCGCTTTCTCTCGTGTGTCTGTTCCGGGTTCTGCGCGGACGACCAGTTGGTGCCAGCCGTCGGGCAGGGTGCCTTCCACTATGACTTTCTTGACTGGCGCAAAGGATTCCAGCTCAGAAACTACGGTGTCCAGATCTCCCTTGAATTCAATAGATACACGACCGGCGGCGCGTAATCCGCGGGTCAGATTTCCTGGTGTGTCTGCGGCCTTAATCTGACCTTGGTCTATGATAATCACTTTGTTACATATCATTTCGACCTCGCTCAGAATATGAGTCGAGAGAATCACCGTGTGTTCCTCTGCAAGCGAGCGTACCAGTTCGCGAATCTGGCGTATCTGGTTGGGATCCAGACCGTTGGTCGGTTCATCCAGTATCAGCAAATCAGGGTCGCCCAGAAGCGCATCCGCCAGACCAACTCGCTGCCGGTAGCCCTTGGATAAGGTGCTGATAAGGTTCTTCCGCTTGGGTTCCAGACCGCAGCGGTCAATGACCCATCCTACCTGTTGGCGTACGGATTTGCCGCAGATGCCTTTCAGGCGCGCGCGGTATTCAAGGTATTCCGTGACTCGCAGGTCTTCATACAACGGTACGTTCTCAGGCATGTAGCCCAGGTGGCGCCTCGCTTCCAGCGGCTGGTCAATTATGTCGTAACCGGCGATGCTGGCCGTGCCTGCCGTCGGCGGCAGATAGCCCGTCAGCATTTTCATTGTTGTCGTCTTGCCGGCGCCGTTCGGCCCGAGAAAACCTACGATTTCGCCTTTTTCAATTGAAAATGTCGCATCCTGTACCGCTGTAAAGCGGCCAAAGACTTTATGCAGATGCTCAGCTGTCACCATACTCATAAGCGCCGTCCATTGTAGCAGTTTTTTGTCCTAATTCAAGCTGATTCTTGAATGCTGCCAAAGACTAGCAGAAAATTCAGCATTACGCATATTATGCGAAGTAAGAAAAATGCTATTTCGGCGGAGGTGTCGAGATTCACACTTGACGCACCGCCCTGCGCTGGAGTAGTATTGGGGTCTATGGTAAAATGCGAAATCAGGTATGAAGGTGGTTTGCACTGTGGTCTGAAACACGAGCCATCAGGCGCGACCGTTGCAACGGATGCCCCCGTAGACAACAGAGGCAAAGGAGAATCATTTTCTCCGACCGATTTGATGTGTGCCGCCATGGCCGCCTGCATGGAGACAATCATGGGCATATACGCGGAGGATCACGGCCTTGATTTGAAAGGCAGCTGTATCACCGTTGGTAAGATTATGAGCGCAAATCCCCGCCGGATTGCCCGGATTGAAACTGAGATAACAGTCCCCCTGCCCGCAGATACCCCGCATAAGGAAGCGCTCGTTGAATGCGTACTGGGCAGCCCGGCTATGCGCAGCCTGCACCCCGACATCGAAGTGCCGATTACCTGGAACTGGGTGGGCTGAACATGAAACGACTGACCTACATCTACTGTATAGCCCCCCTGACGGTAGCCCTGAACACGCTTCCGGGAATGTTAGGGTTTGGTTATCCAGGACTTATTGTTGCCGTAGTGCTTGCGGTGGCAGTTTGGGCGCTGGTGTGGTTCCGCATATACCACACCGGGAGATTACGCCCGGAGTTTGCAGTCCTGACAGTGGTGCCGGTTCTCAGCTATTATTTCATCCAGGCAGCTGGTGTTGAATATATACAGATTTTCAACTCACCAATCATCCAGAACTTTAATTTTCTTCTCTGGTTGGGTTCAATATTTGTGTATATACGTTCATTTTTGCCTGCACCCCAGGAATATCGTGGGCGGCTGGCAACGGATTCGGTATTCATATTCATGAGTATCATCTCAACCGTATATGGCTTGAGCTGCTGGGCCACAACACACGCAGTAAGTTAAAATATAACATATTACATATATATGAAACGGAGTTTGTTTTTACTTTCCGGAGGTCTGCTCCTTTGCTCCTGCACCAGTGAATATGATGTTGTAACTGGTCATGCCCGTATCCTGACAGGAGATTACGCAGGCCCCCTGCCCTTAACCCGGGCTCAGCTTGAGCCGGTCGCACAACCGGTTGCTGCGCAACCCGTTGTCACTCCTCCGGTTGCTGCGCCGACTCGTCCTGCGGTCGTATCCCAGAGACAGCCGCGCCAGGCTTCTGCTCTGCCGCTGGCCCCAGCTACGCCTGCAAAGCCTGAAACGAAGCAGCCGGAAATCAAGCCGGTACCAGAAACAGTTACACCCGCTGCACCTGACAAGAAGGTAGAAACCACGGGCTCAGTTAGCCAGAAACAGCCAGCCATTGCATCCTCAGCAGCAGCTGTAAAGCAAGCACCTAAGCCTGAACCGGCAGTAAAACCGGCACCTGTAAAGAAAACACCCACATCGGGAGTCAGCAAATCAGTTAGCCAGAAACAGCCTGCGATAACGGCACCCCCTGCCCCGGCACCTGCTCAAGTGATTGAGAAGAGAGAACCCGGGCAGCTTTATGTCGTGGTAAAACCGCAACAGCCTGCCGCCCCCGCAACCCCGGTTTCTCAGCAACAACCCCGCGTGACCGCCCCCGCCCGGAAAGATGTACCGGTAATGCCTGGTCAGAACCGTGGGCTGCGCAATCGCCGCGCGTATTAAAAATCAAGGAAGAGCCCCTTTCAGCCCCTCTCCATCAATGGCAAAACAGCGTTTAGATGTACTGGTTGCCCAGCAAGGACTGAGCGACTCCCGGGAACAGGCCCAGCGCCTGATTCTTGCTGGTGAAGTAAGTGTGAAAGGACAAGTCATCACGAAGCCTGGAACAAAGGTGGATGACACCCTGCCCATCACCGTCAAGAATAAACCACGCTACGTCAGCCGCGGTGGATTGAAGCTGGAAGGGGCTCTTAAAGCCTTTCCAGTAAAGGCAGAAGGGAAAGTTTGTCTGGATATTGGTTCCTCTACCGGTGGTTTTACTGATTGCCTGCTGCAGAATGGCGCAGCCCGGGTGCATGCGGTGGATGTCGGTACGAATCAGCTGGTGTGGAAATTGCGCAATGACCCAAGGGTTATTGTTAAGGAACAGTTCAATGCCCGCTACATGACCCCCGCCGACCTGGGGGAGAAAGTCCAGCTTATTGTGAGCGATGTATCCTTCATTTCCCTGACAAAAATACTGCCCGCCGCCTACGATTGTCTGGAGGATGGTGGTGATTTGCTGGTTCTTATCAAGCCCCAGTTTGAATTGCAGCCCGAAGATATCGGCCCTGGCGGCATTGTCAGAGACCCGGAATTACACCAGCAGGCGGTGGATAAGATTCAGGATTTTGTTGTGAATGAACTTCACCGGGAATGGTGTGGAGTCGCTGATTCTCCGATAACGGGCATGGAAGGCAACAAGGAGTTCCTTGCGTGGTTGCGTTGAGTTGAATCCAGGGCAGCGGCGCGGGTATCAGCAAGTCGTACCTGCAACCATATTGTCCCCCTGCACCAGAACTTTCAGCGGGGCGTGTTCGGGGCGTTTCAGCTCCGGGTCACGTTCAAGAATACCGGAAGCTTCCCTGCTGGCTCGGTGAATCAGACGCATGTCAACCAGCCATTCAGGGAATTCAATAGCGCCGAGACCGCTCTGTGCCGTTCCCAGCACATCCCCCGGACCGCGCATGCGGAAATCTTCCTCTGCTATTTCAAAACCGTTAATGGTTCTGCAAAGAACTTCCAATTTATCGCGACCTGGTTCACCTTGTTTTGCGGAGGAAAGAAGGATGCAGTAACTCTTATGAGAGCCGCGGCCGATGCGCCCTCTGAGCTGGTGGAGCTGCGATAGTCCGAAGGTATCCGCATCGTTGATAATCATTATATTAGCGTTAGCAACATCAACGCCGACCTCCACCACAGTGGTAGATACCAGAATATCCAGCTCTCCGGAGTGGAAATCCTTCATCACAGAATCCTTTTCATCTGCGGATATTCTGCCGTGCAGTAACCCGAGCCGGCGCTCCGGGAAAATTTCCTTCCATTTCGCCAGTTCGCTGATGGCATTTGCCTGCTTGCGCGAGTCACTCTCCTCAACCAGGGGGGAGACAATGTAAATCTGGCGCCCCTCATCCATTTGCTGCCGCATGAAAGAAATAATCTTCTTCATGTGGGCCGGATTACGCAGAGCCGTAACGATTTCGCCTCGATTGGCTGGTAATTCATCGATAATGGAAACCTCCAGGTCGCCATACAAAGTCAGCGTGAGCGTACGAGGTATAGGTGTGGCCGTCATCACAAGCACATCAGGATTATCACCACTGGCAATAAACCGTTCCCTCTGTTCTACTCCGAACTTGTGCTGCTCATCAATGACTGCCAACCCCAGGTTCTCCGGTCGGTTTTTCTTGTACAGCAAGGCATGTGTACCCACTATGATGCGGGGATCGCTGCCGTAGCCGCCGGATGTCAGAATCAGCCCTGTGTCGTCAGCGTGGTCAGACGTCCGCAACGAAATAGGGACATCAGTATGGGCGAGCAAGCGCTTGAAGTTGCGGAAATGCTGCTCTGCAAGAATCTGGGTTGGGGCCAGCATAGCGGCGGATTTTCCGCTCCCGACGGCGAGGAGCATAGCGCAGAGCGCAACCAGGGTCTTGCCGCTGCCTACATCGCCTTGCAGCAATCGGTTCATCTGGCGCCGGCTTGCCATATCTGCCTGAATTTCCTGAACACAACGCCATTGCGCTTGGGTAAGGTGGAATGGCAGTGTAGCCAGAAGCTCCTCCATATATGCCGAATTGGAGGCCGTTATCTGACCGGGGAGACACAAGACCCGCTGTCGCCGCCAGGCAACGCGGAATTGCTGTTCAAAACACTCAGTCAAAGCAAACCTCAATCTGGCCTTGCGGTGTTCGGACTCATCTGCCGGAAAATGGATGTGACGCACAGCCTGCCCGTACGGATAGGCGGGGGCAACATCGTAACCCGGGGGGCGGACGTCAGGAGGTAATGCGTTAATGACCCGCCAGACCAGTGTTCTGTACAACCTGACCGGAATGCCGGGAATAGTTCTGTAGATAGGGACAATGCGCCCTGTGTGAATAACCTCTGTTTCAGCTGCTTCTGCCGGGGGCATGGAGAGCCCACCCATTGCGACTTCCACGAGACGACGCCCGGCATCTTCATCATCCATGATTTCGAAATCCGGGTTAGCCATGGTAAGCTTACCCCCATATAATCGGACCTTCCCATATACGGAAAGATTCATGCCTGTTGCCAGCAATTTGGCGACGTAAGGCATGTTGAACCACCTCAGAAAAATCCGCGTGCCGTGAGGGTCGTCCGGGGTGCCGGCAGTAGCCTCAAAGTATCGCTTGTGGGCGAATCTCCAGCCTGCGCTGAATACATGAACCCGGAGCGAGACAGAATCCCCGTTCTGCAGCAGATGCAGGGGAGATGAACTACGGCGATCCTCATAACGGCGTGGTAAGCGCCGCAACAAATGCTGCACCTGATTGATACCAGCAGCTTGCAGCGCCTGAAGCTCACGCGCGGAAATCCGAGGCAATGAACTCAGCGGCGAATCAGGCAGAAGCTGAACATTCATCGTTTATGGGACTTACCCTGATTGATGCAGCGGTAGTAGTAATCCACCCGGCTGTGGAACCATGCCCATTTGGGACCAGGTTTGCCGTTTGTAAGCAACGGCGCGGGGCAGTTCTTGCGGGTCCAGTGATAGTGCGGAACAACCCGGTTCAGAGAAATACCATGCCGCTTCATCAGCAATGCGGTGAGCTTTGCTGCGCGGTCCCATGTCCGGAAGTGATTATGACCACGGTTCTCACATTCGCACATTTCAATCCCGAAGGAATTGTGGTTACCCTCAGGCGTACCTGCGTGCCAGCCGGATTCCCGGAGGGGCAGATTCTGAACGCACATGAACTGGTCAACGGTGAAATGCCAGCTGCGGTTAGTGAAAGCACCGCGGCACAACGCGCGGGAATGCTGCATTGCAGTGGAAGACGGCGAGTGGTTGGCAGTGCTGTGGATGGTGATGAAGGCAGGATTCAGCCTGCGGGAGCCACGTCTCTGCCGTGAATTGGAAGGCATGATACGCACCTTGATGTTTGCCTCTCTCGCCAATCGAGCAACGGAACGCTGAACAAGAGGAGTACGTACAGGCTGGAAACGCACGCTCTTGGGGGGGCTTAAGTATGAGTTGCGGCCTTGCTGCTGGCAACCAGTAAAAACTGCCGCTGCCGCCAGCAGTGCCGTTGCCATAAGTCTACCGTAATGAAACATGGGCGTATTCTGCCACGGGTTGCCACCGTTGGCAAGTTCAAATCCTGTCGCGCAACAAGTTTTTATCTGCTCATTCTCCACGCCGGAATTTCTTTTCTTTGACAAATATGAGGAAATGCACTAAACTCCTCCTAACAACATCAACCATTCCACCTGTGTCAGATAAAGCAATTCCTGAACTTCCTCACCATTCCCACAAACGCGGACTCTGGGTTCTCAGCCCCCTCCTCGTTTTCTTTTTACTGTATGTCTCTACCTCCATCCTGGTGGGAGACTTCTACAAGATGCCGGTAACGGTTGCCTTTATGGTGGCCTGTACCTGGGCTTTTGTGGTATGCCGCCCGCGTCGGTTCAGTGAGCGTATCGAGCGTTTCTCCTGCGGTGCAGCGCATAGCAACATCATGATGATGGTCTGGATCTTCATACTTGCCGGCGCCTTTGCCCAGTCTGCCAAGTACATAGGTTCAGTAGATGCGACGGTCAACCTGACATTGTCACTGCTGCCCGCCAACATGGTGCTGGCCGGGGTTTTCATTGCAGCCTGCGTTATTTCCCTGTCGATTGGAACTTCAGTCGGAACGATTGTGGCACTGATGCCTGTCGCGGTAGGTCTGGCAGATAAGGCTGGAGCCAGTCTTGCCGTCATGGCCGGTGGAGTGATAGGTGGCGCCTTCTTTGGCGACAACTTGTCCTTTATCTCGGATACCACCATTGCCTCGACCCGTACTCAGGGGTGCGCCATGCAGGATAAATTCAAAGCTAATTTTGCGATTGTCTGCCCGGCTGCCATTTTTGTTCTGGTTGCGTATATCGCGCTGGGGTGGAATCTGGCACCTGTGGAAATCACTCAGGAAACGCAGTGGCTCAAGGTATTGCCCTACCTTCTGGTGCTGGGAACAGCTCTTTTCGGCATGAATGTCATGAAAGTGCTGATACTCGGTCTTATTTCCACCGGTGCCGTAGTGCTGCTTGGCAGTGAGTATACCCTGATGGACTGGGTGGGCGCTATGGGGCAAGGTATGACCGGCATGGGTGAACTCATTATAGTGACGCTTCTTGCGGCGGGTATGCTGGAATTGATTCGTTATAACGGAGGCCTGAGCTATATCGTGAATCATCTTACCGCCTGCATCCGTGGCAAGAAAGGTGCAGAGGTTGCCATCAGCCTGATGGCTGCGCTGGCCAACTTCTGCACGGCAAACAACACGGTAGCCATTGTGGCTGTGGGTAACATTGCACGCACTGTTGCGCAGCGATATGGCATTTCTGCACCGCGTGCGGCCAGTTTGCTTGATACGGCATCCTGCGTCGTTCAGGGGATCCTGCCATACGGCGCTCAGCTGCTCATGGGTTCCACGCTGGCTGGCATCACGGCATTTGCCATTATTCCCTATCTCTTCTACCCCTTTGTGATGGGTATTTCTGCTCTTCTCTTTATTGCCTTTGGTCTGGCTGAGAAGAAGTAAAGCTCAGATGAAAGAATACTGAAATTTTAATCAGCCCGGGATTTTTCGCCCGGGCTGATTTATTAAAGGCTTCCACGCCTCTTGCGGCTGTTTGGCGGGATAGAGGCTAATCTTTAGATGACTTCGGGTCAAGCGCATCGCGGAGACCGTCGCCCAGGAAATTAAGAGCAAGAAGAGTCAGACAGAAAAAGAGCGCCGGGAAGAAGAGTAATTCCGGAGTCGCTTCCATGCGGTCAGCCCCTTCTTTGATCAGCGTACCCCAGGATGAGTTAGGGGCGCGCACGCCGAGCCCGATAAAGGAGAGCGTGCTTTCGGTGAGCATGATACCCGGCACTGCCAGTGTTGTGTATACCACTACGGTACCAAGCAGATTCGGCGCAATGTGGCAGAAAAGAATGCGGAGATGCCCGAGCCCCAGTGAACGGGCGGCAAGTACATATTCCTGCGATTTGATTTCGAGCGTCTGTGTGCGAACAATGCGGGCCAGAGTAAGCCAGCCAAGTGCGCCAATGGCAATGAAGAGCGGAACAAGCCCGAGTATGGGCGCTACGCTTTCACGGCTCCACCCGGTATTTTCCACTACCCAGTGCGTTAATTCACGGCTGGGCTCTTCAATGCTGAGCGAGAAGACAATCACCAGTACAATGAAAGGCAAGGCAAAGAGAACATCAACCGTGCGCATCATAATCGCATCAGTCCGACCACCTGCATAACCGGAAATCAACCCGTACGCAAGACCAATGATGAAGGAAACCACCGTGGCAACACCACCGACAAGAAGCGAAATGCGCCCACCGTAGAGAACGCGGGCCAGCAAGTCACGCCCCAGCTGGTCAGTGCCGAAGGGATGCTCCCAGCAGCAGTCAATGGCAATACGGGAAAGGTCGGTCGCATTCGGATTGGCTATACAGGGAAAAAGCGGCAGGATAAAACAGGCAAAAGCCATGATGATGAGAAAAATCAGAGACACCATGGCCGCCCGGTTTCGCATGAGTCTGCGCCGGGCATCCTTCCAGAGCGAATTCCCTTGTTCGTATTGTATCTTCATTTAAGCAGCTCCCTGCGAACGCAGGCGGGGGTTAAGGGCAACCAGTACGAGGTCAACCACAAGGTTGGCAATCACAATCAACACACCGTAGCAGAAAACAAGACCCTGGATGAGGAAGTAGTCGCGGTCGGTGGTTGCATTCACGAAATGAAGCCCCATCCCCGGCACCTGAAAGCAGGTTTCCACGACAAATGAACCGGTGATGAGCGCTGCAAAGGCTGGCCCCAGGTAGGACACCGCCGGCAACAAACCGCTGCGCAGGGCATGAACGAACAGCAGACGCACTGCCCCTGCTCCCTTTGCCCGGGCTGTGCGAATGAAATCAGAAGCCAGGACTTCTACCATACCGCCGCGGGTCAACCTTGCAATGTAGGCTGCATTGATAAGGCCCAGGGTAAGAGCAGGTAGAACAGCACAAAGCGGATCATCCCAGCCTGCAACGCTGAGCCCGGGTACGTGCATCCCGAGGCTGAGTCCAAACAGCGGCGCAATGACGAAGGCGGGAATGCAGATCCCAGCCATGGCCAGCAACATCAGAAGCGCATCTGGCCAGCGGTTGCGCCAGTAGGCCGCCAGCATGCCTGCCGGAATGCCCAGCACAATGGCAATCCCCATTCCCAGAATACCCAACCAGAGCGATACGGGAAATGCCTGCGCAATGATATCCGCAACCTGCACACCCTCCCGCACCAGAGATGGTCCGAAATCCCCCTGACAAAGAATGCCTTTCCAGTAATTCAGATACTGGGTGAATGAACTCTGGTCAAGCCCGTAAAGTGCATTCAGCTGCGCCATGATATGGTCTGGCAGCTTGCGTTCGCCCAGGAAGGGATTGCCGGGCAGCAGCCGCACCAGGAAGAAGGTGATGGTCTGCAGCACCACAATGACCAGGAGCCCCTGCCCCAGACGCTTGAAGAGTAGTTTTATCATGGCTTTACGGAAACCTCATCAAGGGGATGGTTGTCCAGCAGCAGCGGGAACCAACCACGGACTGCCGGGGATTTGAGATATGTCCGTTCACTCCAGTATAAGGGAATGACGGGTTGGGCTTCAAGCATCAGCTGTTCTGCAAGTCGCAACTGGTTGCGCCGCTCGCCGGCGGAACCACTGTTCCGGGCAGTCGCCAGGGCTGCATCACAGGCAGCACTGCCCCAGCCTGTGCAGTTATTACCGCCACCGCTGCGCCAGAGTTCAACAAAGGTTGCAGGATCCAGGAAATCACCGCTCCATGAGGATGATGAAATATCATAATCACCATTCTGCTGGGCTGCCTTATATGCGGTCCATTCGCATGAGCGGATTTCCACATGAATGCCCAGTTCCTTCAACCACATCGCCTGGATGGTTTCTGCCATGACGCGCTGGACGTCTCGACTCGTCGTCATGATTTCCAACGTCGGGAATCCCTTGCCACCGGGATACCCTGCATCGGCAAGAAGGCGCCGGGCCTCTTCTGCCGCATCGGATTGCGCGGGGGTATCCGTAGATTTCAGCTCATACCCAGCGCCTGGAGGTGTAAACGTCGTAGCCGGGCGCCCAGCGCCGCGTGCTACATCATTCACCAGTGCCATGCGGTTGATAGCAAGAGAAAGAGCCCTGCGCACCCGGACGTCATTCAGTGGGGGGCGGGTTGTATTCAGTCGGTAAAATATCGTGCAATAGTACGCATCCTGACAATAAGCATCCGGACACCGGTTCCGTGCCACTCCCAGCAATTCCGGCGGCACATTATTGCTTATGTGCAGCTTGCCATCCATGAACATGCGGGTTTCAGTGTAGCCATTCACAATGGGCAGGAAGCGGATGCCCTTGTTCTGAACCTCGCTTGCACGCCAGTAACGGGGATTGGCTGATACAAACAGATAGTCATTATAATGATGCGAATCCAGAATGTAAGCCCCGTTGCCGACCCAATTCCCTACGCGACTCCACAAACTGCGGCGGTCCAGCATGCCGCCGTGGGCTTCAACCGCATGTGCCGGCACTGGGCACCAGGTGAAATGCAGCAGCAGATGCAATAAATGCGGGGTTGGTCCTGCCAGTTCAAGTTTCAGCGTGCGGTCATCAATGACCTTTACCCCTACCTGGTGCCATTCGCATTCACCTCGGTTATATGCTTCCGCATTTTTCAGCGGATAAAGCATTTCTGCGTATTTTCCACCAAATTGAGGGTGCAGCAAGCGTTTGTAGGCGTACTCAAAATCACCGGCTGTTACGGGGGCGCCATCGCTCCAGCAGGCATCCCGGAGGCAGAATGTCCACTCTGTCGCCGTGTCATTATGACTCCAGCTCAAGGCCATGCCAGGATGGATGCGCGTTTCATCCTGAGCATCCGGTCTTACCAATCCTTCCAACAGCGCCGCAATAATCTTTCCGTCAGCCACGGCTGTTGCCTTGTGAGGGTCCAGACTCAATGGCTCCTGATTGTTACCAACGATGAGGATACCCTGCTCTGCCGCTTTTTCCGCAGAACTGCGGGAATCTCCGCACCCGGTCAGGACCAGGGCGCACAGGCTCACACAGATGGTAGGGAGGAATTTCACAGAACGCATTCTACCATACGCGTTACGCCGGGCAAGCACGGAATGCGTCAGAATACGGCTGTGCCGGATTCATACTGAATCCGCACTGAGCCCAGCGCCGCCTGGCCTATTGAAAAAAATATACCTGATTACGTTTTTTTAACTGGAAAACCGCTTTTGATGCGCTTATATTACCAGAGACATTTAGCAAAACATAAATAACTATGAACAAAATTGCACTTATCCTCGCCATGGCAGCCCTCGGCTGCGCATCCGCTGCCGTTACTCTGCCCACCAGCAAGGCGGAACTGAAGAGCAACCTTGCCAGCAAGAAGGCTGCTGCTACGAAGGCTGTGACCGACAAGGTGGCTGCGCAGAAGGCAGCTGACACCGCCAAGGTGGAAGCCGCCAAGAAGGCTGCATCTGCAGCCGTTGCTGAAAAGACCGCTGCCGTGACCGGCAAGGTAACAGATATCAAGAATAAGGTAGATGCAGCCAAGAAGACGGTATCTGATGCCAAGGCCGCAGTTGATTCTGTCAAGAATGCTTCTGCTCCTACCGTGGAAGTTGAGAAACCCGCTCTTGAAGTCGGGGAGAACGGGCTTCAGATTAAGAAGCCCAGTATCAAGATTAAGTAAAACTGAGCTGAATCTGATATTCAGCAGGAAGCCGGGGAACCTGCATAGCTGTCCAAAATAGGTAAACATCCTAAAGTAGAGCGTACCTATATCAAAGGATAGCGAAAATCATCAGCTGTTTTTGGAAAATAGATCCCCCTGGTGCAAATCAGGGGGCTTTGCATGTATGCTTTTATACGGATTG
>JAZRJB010000005.1:0-6394 GCA_045645565.1 Akkermansia sp.
TCGGTGGCCTTGGTAATCATCTCCTGGATGAGTACGGAAGCGCCCTTGAGCTGGAACTTGGTGATGGAGCCCCACAGACCTTCCCAAGCCTCGTTGAAGGAAGCCTCGTCATTGATGTTGAGGTAGATACCCTTCATTTCGGTCTTGTGCAGAGCATCGGGAGCGGAGAGCTTGAGCACCACGGCGTTCGGGAAGATGGTCTTGCAGAAGGCAAGGGCTTCTTCCTTATCGGTGAAGTTGCCGCACTTCGGGTAATCGATGCCGTAGTGGTCCATGAGCATGTTCACGGTCTCCTGGGGCAGGGAGGCAAGACCGGCTTCCTTGGCGGAGGTCACGGCAGCCTTGATTTCGGCGGGAACTTCGCCGGTCTCGCAGGTGGCGAGCTTCTTGCCGCGGAAAGCCATCTGGGCCTTCAGCAGACCGAGCAGACGCACGATGTCGGCAGGGTACTCATAGTTGAGAATCTTAGCCTCGTTGAGCAGCACGCGGCCTTCGTCCACGCGGGCACCACCCACGAAGGAGCAGTAGATGTTTACGTTCGGGTACTGGGGAGCCAGCTTGATGACGGCCTGAGCGGTCTCGGGGCATTCGGTCACGCGCTGGGGAGTCAGCAGAACAAGGATGTTCTTGTACTCACCGCTCTCGCAGAGCACCTTGAGGGCAGCCTCGTAGCGGTCGGCCTTGGCGTCGCCCACAACGTCGATGGGGTTGCCCAGGGAGGCCTCGGGGGTAAGCACGGCGCGCAGGGCTGCCTTGGTTTCCTCGCTGGGGGGAGCCAGGTCCAGACCAGCTTCTTCGCAAAGGTCGGAGGTCAGCACGCCCACGCCACCGGCGTTGGTCAGCACGGCTACCTTGCCGTCGAACTGGTTGTGGTTGCAGTACTGCAGCACCTCAAGCAGACCGAAGAGTTCGCGGTCGTTGTATGCCTGAATAGCACCGGCACCCTGCAGGGCCATCTCCAGCACGCGGTAGTTCGGAGCCAGAGAACCGGTGTGGGAAAGGGAAGCAGCCTGGGCCTTGGCGCTCTTGCCGGGCTCCATAATCACGCAGGGCTTGGTGTCGGAAACTTCCTTAATCACCTTCAGGAATTCCTTACCGTTCTTGAGGGACTCCAGGTAGAACACGAAAGCGTTGGTGTTGGGGTCGTCCTTCAGAGCGGCCAGCAGCTTGTCCTCACCCATCACGGCCTTGTTACCGATGGAGATGAAGTGGGAGAAACCGATGCCCTTGCCGGCGGCCCAGTCCATGATGGCGGAGCAGTATGCACCGGACTGGGACACGAAAGCTACATTACCGCGGGCGGGGAAACCGTCTGCGAAGGAGGCGTTCACGTTGTCGAAGGTGGAGATGTGACCAAGGCAGTTCGGACCAAGCAGGTTGATGCCGTTGTCCATGCACTTCTGGGCAATGCGCTGCTCAAGCTCCTTCTCACCCACTTCACCGAAACCGGCAGTGATGATGGAGATGTTCTTCGTGCCATTGGTGATGCAGGCGTCAATCACGCCCTCAGTGAAACGGGCGGGAACGAGCACAACTACCAGGTCCATGGGCTCAGGCAGAGCGTCTACGCTAGCGTAGCAGGGCTTGCCGCAGAGTTCCTGACCGGCCATCTTGGGGTTGATGCCATAGAGGTTGCCCTTGTAGTCAGCAGAGATGATGTTGTTGAATACAACGGCGCCCAGCTTGGTGGGATCGGCAGACACGCCGACTACTGCAATGCTCTTCGGATTGAAGAATGATTTGAGTGACATGATTGTTTGTGTGTTGATTGAAAGATGCGAAAATCTAGAAGCCTAGGCACGGCTCCGCAGGTGAATTGTAGCACTCTGCCTTGATGTTTGCAAGTTTCTTTGGCTTTTTTTGTTGAAGATTTGCAGGATTTTTCTCATTAACACGCGTGTGTGTTACCATTTTGATGGCTTGCGGTGGCAGATGCCTGTATGTTGTTCCTGTAACAACTCCTGAATGTTTAAGTTAGAGCTAGCTCTATATCCGACATCTGGAGAAAACCAGAAAATGGTTATCGAGGGGGAGGGCAGGAGTCAGAGCGATGCACTCCAGAGCATTACGGCGAAAAACAGGACAGCAGCCTCCATCAGGAAGGCTCCCAGGCATACCATACAGGCCTTGAGAACCTGGTGCCAGGGCAGACCCCACGAAAGGCGCGTCGCATATAGTGGCGCAATGAGTGCGGAGCAGATCATGATGCTGCAAGCGAAGGCGATATCCACCTCAGTATTGGCAATGAGGAGGACAAACGGAGTGAGAATGAGACCGCTCCAGATGAAGTTCAGCGAAATTTCTATCCAGACAGGGCGTTTTCTGTCAGTTTCTGGCACGGTGCGCAAGCCCAGCCAGGGTGGAACGCAGAGTGCCACCAGTATCAGAATCCCGGCCAGGGAATGGAAATTTTCAGCCATGATGTATCAGACTTCCTCCAGCAGAGGAGCCTGGGAGTCCAGCCAGTTATTCAGGATTTCCACCGCAGCAGCCTGGTCGATGATGGGCTTGAAGTTCTTTGCTTTCTTGCCGGCCTGGTGTAGCTTCTCCTGAGCCACGGTGGTGGTAAGGTATTCATCCACATAGATGAGCGGCAGCTCAGGTAGGCGGGCATGAAGCTTTTCGCCGAAGGCACGCACCTTGGCACATGCGGTGCCCTCCGTGCCATCCATGCGGAGCGGCAGCCCCAGCACCAGGGTGCGGATGCCGCGTTCCTTCACCAGTGCAGCAATGCGCTCCAGCGGTTCTGTGCGTTGAAGGTGAATGCTTTCCACAGGGTGCGCCAGAATGCCGCAGGCATCTGTGGCGGCAATGCCGATGCGGGCATCGCCATAATCTATGCCGAGGGCAGGGTGCATCAGATGAGGTTATCCGGCAGTCCGGAAACAATGTTCTTAATCTTATCCGCCTCGCTGCGGCGGGCTACGAGCAGGGCATCACCCGTATCAACCACGATGAGGTCATCCACCCCCACCAGGGCCACGCGTTTGCCGGAATCTGTAAAGACGATGTTGTTGCCAGCCTGCACCTGGCTCAGCGGGCTGTTGCTCACATTGCCGGCATCCTGCTGCGGCAGGTACTTGCCCACGGAAATCCAGGAGCCCACGTCATCCCAGTCGAAGGTGGCCTCAAAGTTCAGCACTCGGTCGGCTTTCTCCAGCAGGGCAAAGTCGATGGAAATGGGGGTGAGTTTCGGAAATTCGTCGGTAATGAACTGCGGCAGGTCAGAAGCGGCAGTCAGGTTATTGATGAAAGCTTCCAGCTCGGGGCTGTGGGTGGTCAGCTGGCTGCGCACATGCGCAACATTCCAGATGAACATGCCGGCATTCCAGGAGAAATTACCGCTTGCGAGATATTCTGCGGCGGTGGCGGCATCCGGCTTTTCGCGGAAGCGCACCACTTCGTAGCAATTATGGGTCAGGGCAGGGTCCTCCAGCTTGCCGGCACGTTCGATGTAGCCGTAGCTGGGGCATGCCCAGGTGGGTTTGATGCCGATGGTGATGAGCGCGGCCTCGCGTCCGGCCAGGGAAAGCGCATCTTCCGCCAGGGCGCGGAAGGCATCATCATCCAGAATCAGGGAATCGCTCGGGATGATAATCATGTTAGCCTGCGGGTCGCGGGCGGCAATGAGCCCCACGCCCAGGGCAACGGCAGGTGCGGTGTCGCGGCGGGCGGGTTCAGCCACGATGTTATCAGCGGGCAGCTCCGTGGCCTGGCGGCGCACTTCGGCCTCCTGCAGATGATTGGTGAGAATAAAGATGTTTTCAGCAGGCACGAGCCCCTTCACGCGGTCGATGGCCTGGCGCAGCATGGTGCCGTTGCCGAATAAATCCAGAAGCTGCTTGGGCTTTGCATTACGGGAAAGCGGCCAGAAACGAGTGCCGCTGCCACCGGCGAGAATAAGGGCATAGTTACTCATGCCGTGGAGTATACCCCGCACGCCCGGCACGGTCAAGCCCGGAAAGTAATTTCAGCATCGGATGCGGTATGATGCTTTACAATAAGGGACTGTTGGGGTACTATTCCGGAGTGGTGGAAGAAGATAATGCCAGAATGCAGGTGTTGCTGCAGATGAATCGTGAGCTGAATATGCGGAAACGAGAGCTCATGGAGGAGCTTTCTGCAGAGCTGGGATGTCCGTTTGAGATGCCGCTTCTGCCGGAGACAGAAGAGGAATTCGCGACAGAGTTCGGTACAAGTTGTGCGGTGGAGGATCAGGCGTATCTGGATAGTCTGGAAACAGTGAATCAGCATCTGCTGGCGGCATACGATGCGCACGACGCCGGTGCTATGAGACGTGCGCTCGAACAAGGCGCCGACCCTGATTTGCGACTCACCTGGGAGGGCGATACTCTGGCTGCAGATGCTGTGCTGAGCGGCTGGCCGGAGGCTGCGGAGCTACTGCTGGATGCCGGGGCTGACCCTCTGCTGGAAGATGGTCGCTTGCTTATTCAGCTCTGCTGCATGGGCGAGGCGGAACTCTTGCGGCGCGTGTTGCGGATGCCCGGCGTCTCGCCTGATTTTTCAGATGGTTATGATTCGCTGGCGGTGTGGGCGGCGGAAATGGGGCAGGTGGAGTGTCTGCGCGAGCTGAAGGCTGCCGGAGCTGATTTGCTGGCGGATGATGGCAAGGCACTCTGCATGGCATGCGCTGCCGATAAAGTGGAATCTGCCCGCTATCTGCTGGAGGTATGTGGCGCGGATACCGAGTTGGAATACGATGACTGGACTCCGCTGGACCATGCGGCGGCTCATGATTCGATGGAATGCGCAAAACTGCTGCTGGAGGCCGGTGCGAATCCGGAGCACGAAGGTATTTGGGGCCGGACTCCCTTGCAACGGGCTGATTCGGAACGCATGCGACAGTTGCTTGACCATTATTGTGTCAATCCCCGGAATTAGCCTATCATCGGAGCACGGGACTTCAGTCCCGATTAAAGCAGAAATATCGTCTCACGCCGCGCGGTTGTCTGGTGTGGGATAAACTGCAAAGCTGATAAAAGTTCTGAGCTTCGAGAAATTGGCGGTGAAAAACGCAGTTTTGGCTTGAAAACGGAGCGTATTGGGATAGAATAAGCGTGTTATGCTAGATATTCGTATTGTCAGGGAGAATCCCGAATATGTGAAGGAACGAGTGCGTCTGCGTGGTGGTGACCACTGGATGCTTGTGGATAAGGTGCTTGAATGCGATGTGAAGCGCCGCAGTGCAGAGACGGAAAAGCAGGCTCTTTCCCAGGAGCGTAACAGCTCATCCAAGCTCATTGGACAAATGATGAAGGAAGGCCGCCGCGAGGAGGCAGAGGAACTCAAGAAGCGCATGAGTGAGGTGGGCGACCGCATCAAGGAGCTTGACGTGGTGGCCAGCGCTGCTGCAGAAGAGCAGGAAGCCCTGCTGCTTTCCATCCCCAACATGCCGCACGATGCCGCACCGGTGGGTGAGGACGAATCTGCCAACCCCGAACTGCGCGTCTGGGGCTCCAAACCTGAAATTGCAGAGCCCAAGGACCACGTGGAACTGGGCACCAGCTTGGGGCTGCTCAACTTCGAGGACTCCGCCCGCATTTCCGGCTCCGGTTTCATTGTATACCGCGGCCTGGGTGCCCGTCTGGAGCGCGCCCTCATCAATTTCCTGCTCGACACGCAGACCGGAGAGAACGGTTACGAGGAAGTGGGCGTTCCCTTCATCGTGAAGCGTGAGTGCATGTACGGTACGGGTCAGCTGCCCAAGTTTGAGGAAGATATGTATGGCCTGGAGGAGAACAGCATGTTCCTTGTGCCCACCGCCGAGGTGCCTGTGACCAACCTCTGCCGTGACCAGATTTTCAAGGAGGCAGACCTGCCCATCAAGATGACGGCCTATACCCCCTGCTTCCGCCGCGAGGCCGGCTCCGCTGGTCGTGAGAACAAGGGCATGATTCGTGTTCACCAGTTCGACAAGGTGGAGCTGGTGGAAATCTGCCGCCCTGAGGAAGGCTTTGCAGAACTCGAGAAACTCACAAGCCACGCTGAATGCATCCTGCAGAAGCTGGGGCTGCACTACCGTGTTATCGAGCTTTGCACGGGTGACGTTGGTTTCTCCTCCGCCAAGACGTACGACATTGAAGTCTGGGCTCCCGGTCAGGGTAAGTACCTGGAGGTTTCCAGCTGCTCCTGCTTCACGGACTACCAGGCCCGCCGCATGAAGCTGCGCTATAAGGATGCTGAGGGTAAGATCCGCACGCCGTATACGCTGAATGGCTCCGGTACCGCTCTGCCGCGCCTCTTCGTTGCCCTGCTTGAGCAGTGCCAGCAGCCTGATGGCTCTGTGAAGATACCGGCTGCTCTTGTGCCGTACTTTGGCGCTGAGAGCATTACTCCCAAGAATTGATTTTAAAGTCGGAGGGCAAGCGGTCTT
>JAZRJB010000006.1:0-7302 GCA_045645565.1 Akkermansia sp.
AGATGTGTTCGTGAATAGCCAGCAGACACTGGCTCTGGCTGAGCTTTGCCGGCAGGGAGAGGGTGCCGTATTCCAGCGCACGCGGGGCACGGAAATTGCCGTCGATGACGGCGAATCCAGTGTTGCGTATAGCCGGGTCTATGCTGACAACGCGCATGGGGGCGGCTGATTAGCGGCGGCGGCGTTTGGGCGCCGGACGCGGCTTGCGCACCGGGCGAACGGGCCCTTCCTCCAGCAATGCGGTGTAGGCATAATCGAATCCTTCCAGCTTGCGGCGGGCAATCTTGCGGTTGATGAAGATTTCCACGCTCTTGGCAAAGTCCACCTCATCTGCGGTGAGCAGGGTGAAAGCATCGCCAGTGGATTCGGCTCGGCCGGTGCGGCCGATGCGGTGTACGTAGTCCTCCGGGTTTTCCGGCACGCGGTAGTTGATGACGTGGGTCACACCGTTGATGTCGATACCGCGGGCGGCCACGTCTGTGGCCACGAGAATGCGGAATTTGTCCTCTTTGAAGCCCTTGAGCGCAGCCATGCGTTCCTTCTGGGCGATGTCGGAGTGCATCACCGTCACCTCATCCTTCCAGCCGGCGTTGGCGAGCAGGTTGCCCACGGTGTCGGCCTCCTTGCGGGTGCGGGTGAAAATCATGAGGTTCTGGAAGTCTGTCTGCTTCACCAGGGCGAGCAGGAGGTCATCGCGCTGGTCGAGACCTACCGGGTAGAATGCGTGGGAAATGGTGCTGGCTACCTCACGGCGGGCAATGGCGATTTCCACCGGGTCGGTGAGGCACCACTTGGCGAAGCCCTGCAGAATCTGCGGCATGGTGGCAGAGAAGAAGAGGGTCTGGCGACCATCCCAGGGGCAGAGGTTCACAATCTTGCGCACGATGGGCAGGAAACCCATGTCCGTCATGCGGTCCACCTCATCCAGCACCAGGGCCTTGATGGCCTTGAACTTCATGTTGCCGCGGTAGAAATGGTCAATGAGACGCCCGGGGGTGGCGACGACCACATCAACGCCCTTCCTGAGTTCCTCGGTCTGGGCGCCATAGCCCACGCCGCCGTAAAGCAGGCCCACCTTGATGTCGGTGTGCTTGGCATAGGCCCGGAAAGATTCTGCGAGCTGGTCAGCGAGTTCACGGGTGGGTTCCAGCACCAGTACCTGGGGCTGCCCGGTGTGCGTGATGCTGTTGAGCAAGGGCAGGGCGAATGCGGCGGATTTACCGGTGCCGGTCTGGGATGCGCCAATGACATCCTTGCCCTGCATGATGACAGGGATGGCTTGCTGCTGAATCGGGGTTGGTGTCTCGTAGCCGCAGTCCTTCACGGCTTCCAGAATGGGGGCAGAGAGCCCCAGCTCTTCGAATGTCATCTTTGTTTCCGTTGTCGTTTGTTGTGTAAAATTGTCCATGGTGCCGGCTCAGCTGAGGTATGGGTTGTTGAGCAGCTCTTCCCCAATGGAGGTGGCGGGACCATGCCCGCTGTTTACCGAGGTTTTCGGGGGAAGGGGCATGAGGTAATTCCGGATGCCCTGCATGAGGGTGCGTATGCTGCCGCCGGGAAAATCGGTGCGCCCCACGCTTCCGGCAAACAGAATATCGCCCACAAATAATTCACCATCTTCCGGCAGGTAGAATGCTGCCCCATCCTGCGCGTGACCGGCAATCGGGAATACTTTCCATTCCAGACCACCCCAGTCTGCTGTGCGTGGAGCAGTTCCCAGAACATCATCCACGTTGTATGGTTCTACGGGGGGCATCCCCCAGCTGGCGCAAGCTTGTTCAAGCGTGAGCGATTTGCTGTATGCCGCCACGGCATGAATGCAGCACCCCGTGCGGCGCTGCAGCTCGGCAGCTCCTTCAACATGGTCAAAGTGCTGGTGCGTGAGCAGCAGGTGCTTGACCTGTTTTCCTTCCGGCAGTTTCCGGGATACCCAATTTGCTATACCCATGGGGGCATCAACTACCACATAGCCATCATCTGCTTCAATCAGGTAGCCATTGCAACCCACGGATCCACCGGTATAGACCTGTATTGTTCTGCTCACGCGCCCAGTATACAGGGTATTGATGCGTTTGGCGAGTCGAAAGTGCGCTCTAACCAATATGTTCTGCTCCTGCGCTGAACTTGCTATTCACACGCAGGCTTGAGCGGTGATTAACTCGTAGAGTTCCGGGGGAGATTCAAAGAGGGCGGGACCTCCGTCTGAACATTCGCAGGAGCTGTAATGCCGCTCCCGCTCAGTAGTCAGGTAGCCTTGCTGCGCGGGGTCAGGGTCACGGTAACTCGTTTCTTTCTTGGCGCTCTTTCAGAATAGAATCAGTCAGGGAGATGGCGGCAGAGCAGAAGTGGCGGCGGCTCCACACCTCGCGGCAGAGGGCACGGATTTCATCGCTGCTCTGCACGCTCCATGCCCGCTGGCGGATGCTATCAAGGTAGGCTGCTATCTGTGCTTCTCTCCGCCGTGCGCCTTCGGCCTGTTCTTCAAGCTGGCGGCGCTGGATGAAGCGCTCGCGTTTCGTCATTGGGCGGGTGTATTTGAGTTTCTTTTGTTTCATCTTGGTAATTTTAATCAACCGGGTATTCTTCAACGGGCATATCGAGGGGGACTGTCAGCATCTGACGGGCAAAATGTGGAGTGTGGCAGTGGCCTATTTCGGTTCCTTCCATCGGGATAGGCAGCGTAAGCGGGCGCGGGTGGAGACTGCCTATACGGAGGGGAGGGAGGACAACATCCTCTCCGTTGGTTTTGTGCTCTACCAGGTACACGGCGCTTGCCAGGGACTCTGCACGCATGCGGGAAATAAATTCCTTCCATGGTGCAGAGTGCAGAAAGGCATCCATCTTCATTTGAAGCTGCGCGTGCAGCCGGTAGGCGCCATGCGGCATGGTGGGCGGGGCATCTTGTGGCTCAATCCGGCGGTACGAGTTGCCGTTTCCTCGGTGCAGACTGTAGCGCAACCAGCGCAGCAGGTAATAGAGCTTTTTGTTGCGCTGCTGGTTTTCCTGCGTGTCAGGGTTGTTGAGCGGTACAATGATGCTGATGCTGCGCAAAGGTCGTGTTTGCTTGTTGGTCAGTCGGTTCATAGAATAGGGTGGGATGGTGTTGAAATGGGCATTATTTCGCTTTGCTGAGACTGATATCTGGAAGGTTTTCTTTCCCTCTCACTGCAAGCATCAGCGGTTCGTCCTGCATGCCGGTAATGATGTTGACAATGCAAGGCCACTCAGTGCTCAGGCGGTACAGCCGCGGCCAGTATTCCAGCATGCACGGGCCCTCGTCAGTCATTTCACTGTAGGTATAGATGCGCTCGCGCTCCATCGTCAGGTAATCATCTCTGCATGGTGCACACTGCGGGTATTCGAGCGAATCCGCTCGTACGGCGTCTGCTTTCCCCGGCAGCAGTATCTGCGTGTCTCCGCCCAGGTAGAGATTCCAGTATTGCTCTGCATGCCAGGGAAAGTCGCGCACCTGTGGCCGGCGCGACACCCACTCGCGGTAGGCGGCTCCTTCCTCCGGTCCATACTCCCGCGTATCCTCGCTCGAAATCCGGGGGATATAGGCCGGAACATTCTCCTGCACAACCTGGCAGCCCAGCAGCGGCACCACCTCGCCCGATTCCGCATCCTCCAGACCGATAATCAGCTCCGGGTCCTGCTCCAGCATCTGAATGATGGCGCTGATGCTTCTGAACACCGGCTGTCCTTCTTCCATTTCTATGCGGAGGCTTCGCCACCCACCCTTCGGGTCCCGCTCCAGCACCGTGCGGTGGTACTCCGGTTCCGCTTTCAAGTGGTCGCACAGCGGTGTGTCTGATTCGCTCTTGAACCAGCTTTGTGATTTTGCATCCCATACCTGTATCGGTATCTGAACTAATCCTCCCAGGGTGAGTTTCATTCCTTCTTGTTTGTTGGTATTCATATTGGTGTAATAGTTGGTAGTTGTGAAAAAACGGGTATGCCGCTGCAGACCATGGGCACCAGCCAAGCATGCACACACAGCTCACGCCGGACTTAGCCGCAGCATTTTCTCATTCACGCACCATGCACCAACTGCACAGCACAACAACACAGGGGTAGCAACAACAATGCGGCTCCTGCCGCAGTAGAGGTAGTATTCATAACAATGATGATAAACAGTTTGATGAGATTTGATAGACAGATGCACGCCGCTCATGCTGCGCACACGTCCTGTATACCACATTTTTGAGGATTGTCAAGTGGTGGGAGCAATCATTTTTTTTAACTTTTCGCACTTCTCACTTTGTACTTCACAAATGACTTGTCTGGGGGTGGGAAAATATGGTAGAATGTCGACCCGAAAGAGGACTGCTCTATGTTTGAAAAGAATAAGGTTTATGATTTTGTGTTCAGCCGCGTGGTGTGTTATAACGGCGAATCGTATTTTGTGCTGAGTTACAACGGCTCGGAAACCATGCCCGGCTATGAGGATGATGAGTGGTTTTTCCGCGTAAAGGTACTGCCGTTCCAGGAATCCTGGGAACCGTCAGAGCTGAAGAACAGGATTATCCCCTGCAAGGTGCTGCGCTTCAATGTGGACCGCTATGGTTACCAGACCACTTTCCCGATTCTGACGCAGGATGTAAGCTTCATTCTGCGCTCCAAATACCAGGCCGGGCAAAGCTATGATTTCACCGTGACCTCCCTGCCGGGCGAGCGTGGCTATAAGGATGAGCCCTTGCCCGCCTACCAGGTGGCAGATGAATTCGGCTTCCGGCATTTCCTGAATGCTCAGCCGGGGACCTACCGCAAGGGAGAGAGCCTCTCCCTGCGTGTGCGCGAGGTAGAAGGGAACCATGTACTCTTCGAAAATCAGCAGGAGCGCCGCCCCTCGCTGCTCCATGAGGGGGAAACATACGATTTTGAAATCTGCAGCGAATCTCAGACCCTCGATGGTCGGGTCTACTTCATTGTGAAAGATGCGGTGGAGGGCTTGTTGCACCGCTATTACCCGCAGGGCGAGATTGAGGAAAGCGTGGGCGACACCCTGAGCCTGCGCGTGAAGGGTTTTACCACCAAGGGCTGGCTGGTGCTGGAGGACCCCACCGCCACCGTGGGCCCCGCCGAGTTCCTCCGCATTGCCCGCCTGGAGGATGAGGGAACCCTGGGCCAGGAAGGCCCGATGCTCGAATACAAGAGCTCATTTGTCTACACCCGCAATGGCGAGCTGGATATCGACAGCCAGCTGGGCTATGAAATCATGCGCCATGTCGCCGGCTTTATGAATGCCGATGGCGGTTTGCTCTGCATTGGGTATTATGACGATGGCTCCATCCGCGGCATCAACGATGACCTCCCCTACATCAATACCAGCAATGAGGATGATTTTCAGTATGACCTGACCGAGGATAAAATCACGCTGAAATTTATCCATACCATTGCCAACAGCCTTGGCTCACTTGCCAGCTCACGCGTTAAGATTGAGCTGCGCCAGAACAGCGCCGGCCGCATCGTCTGCTTCCTGCAGGTGAGCCCTGCAAAGCGCCCTGTGTGGTACAAGGGCAAGGAGCTCTTCATCCGCTGTTTCAATTCTGTGCGCAAGCTGCGAGGCCCGGAAATCACGGATTATATCTGCGAGCGTTGCGGGGTAAAGCTGCCCGCGGAAGAGCCTACTCCCGCCCCTGCTCCTGTGGTGGCTCTGCCGGATACTGCTGAGCCCACCCAGCCCGTTGCCACGGGCAGCCCGCTGCTCGTGGAGCCGCCGCCAGCCCGTGATGAGGAGACCGCCGTGTGGCGATACATCAGCCTGTATGCAGATGGCACCGTTTCCCAGCAGAAAGCCCCCTCCACCGATGCTGATGTGCTTTTCAATGTTCCCGTGAGTACAGCGCACAAGAAAAAGACCTCGCGTCTGCTGCTTTGCTACTCAAACGGCTGCGTGAATGTGCTTAACCCCAAGGAGGTAATCGATAATAAACTCACCAAGGCAGGCAAACGCTATGCCAACGGCTTCAACGTGGCAGAGGGTGTTTCCCTGCTGGCGGCCTTTGTCGGCAGAGCAGAGGACTACCTCGTCATCCGCAGCCGCAAGGAATCCGGCCGCGAAATGCTCAAGGCCGTCTGCCTCGAACCTTACAAGGTGCACAACCCCCAGTCCATGCAGACCAAGGGCAATATCTTTGTGAAGGAAGAACTCGCCCGCGTCTCCTCCCTCCGCCTTGTGCCCGCTGAGCATACCTCCTTCATCTACCGCATCATCTCCCGCACCGCCGATAAATACGGCCCCGGCCACTCCATCGACTCCCCCCTCTGCGCTGATGCCCTGGCGTATCTGGAGAGATGATAATCGAATTCGAGTCTAGGCTAGGATAGAGTTTCTTATCAGTATGTAGTGCTTGCTTCCTATAAACGCTCTACCGGGGTAATAAGTTGTGGGGACTCTCGTCTCGTGTTGTCAATTTGTTATACATCGACATCCGAGAGGTAATAATCGTCATACATTTCTTGAAGCGATTTTCCTTCGTATAGCCATGAACTTAAAGGTCTGCGAGGTGTGGTCCAACCTTTCAGTTTTTGAGTTAATGGGGTGAGTCTTTGAATTTCTCCATCGTAACAGACAGTATTTCCTTCTTTAACAGTGATAGTTATGTCAGAATCTACGAGAGTAAGAACAGCATTCACTGGTATACCCAACTCTTCAAAGCGGAACTTGGGCTTTCTCTCTTGAAAGCGTTTCTCTGATTCTACTGCACTTTCAGTTCTATCCAATAGCTGATCTACAGTTTCCATAACTGATTCGTCGTCACTATCCATGCTTTCATCTAGAAGTTCCAATAAAGGTATGAGATTCTCAGAATCAATTTTGAAAAACTCTCGATTTGGAGCTATTCGACAATCGGCAAGTGCTTTGTGTATGGCTGTTTCCACCTCTTTATATCTTTCGGTTTTGCATGCATATTCACACTTGAAGGGTAACGGTATAGCGGTTGTATGCAGCTCCTTAAGTCGAGATTCCATGTCATCTCTAGTTGTAAAACCGATTTTTACTAGTCCTGGCATTGCCTGATTAGTTAGCATATAAACAATTCCTTGAGCCATGTGTTGAAACTAATAAAAATAACCGATATTGTTAAGTATATTCAGCTAGTAACAGAGGTAGACGCATTTCGTGAGGTTTGTAATAAAAACTTCCCCCGCCGGTAGCGGTGCGGCCATTCGGCGGGGGAAGTTGTTTAGTTGGTACTATATCCCGGTGCTTATTTCTCCTTCTCCAGCTTTGCGTGAGCGTAGGGGAGGATTGTGGCGGGGGTGCCGAGGCGCAGGGGAGGCGGGACTGAAAGTCCC
>JAZRJB010000007.1:0-13174 GCA_045645565.1 Akkermansia sp.
CAGCTCAACCTGCTTGGTGCAGGCGCTGCAGATGGTCACGCCCTTGGTGTCATCGATCACCTGGGCATACACATGCTGGTTGGAGAAATTGACAGCCAGACGGGGACGCTCAGGCGTACCGGCAAGCTTCTTGCGAATACGGGTATGAACGCGGGCACGGATGGCTTTGCGATTGATAGTGCTCATATTCTTCTAATAAACTTTTAAAGGGTTTGAGATGATAATGATTACTTGCCAACGCTCTTGCCTTCCTTGCGACGGATGTACTCGCCCACATAGTGGACACCCTTGCCCTTGTAAGGCTCGGGCGGATAGTAACCGCGCACCTCTGCTGCGAACTGACCGACAAGCTGCTTGTCGATACCTGCCACCGTCACCTTGGTGTTGTCGGCAACCGTTACGGTAAGACCGGCAGGAATGGGGTGAAGGATGGGGTGGGACTTACCGAGAGCCAGGTCGAGCACATTGCCCTTCACAGCGGCCTTCAGACCCACGCCTACAATTTCAAGCTTCTTTTCAAAGCCCTTGGACACACCCTCAATCATGTTGGCGATGAGGGAGCGGCTCGTGCCATGAAGAGCGCGCAGCTGACGGTCCTCGCTAGCGCGGGAAACGGTCAGAACATCGCCTTCCTGAGCGGCGGAGATACCGGCGGGCATCGTCCAGCTAAGCTCACCCTTGGCGCCCTTTACAGTAACATCAGCACCGTTGATGGTCACGGTCACGCCGGAGGGAACGGTGATAGTCTTTTTACCTACTCGAGACATATTATATTATATCAGGTCAGGGGTTAATGTTACCATACGAGAGCAATGAGCTCGCCACCAATCTGCTGCTTGCGAGCCTGAGCGCCCGTCATCATGCCGCGAGAGGTGGAAACGATGGAGATACCAAGACCATTCATCACGGTCGGGATCTCTGCGGAGGGAACGTACACGCGGCGGCCCGGCTTGGACACGCGCTTGACTTCCGTTACAATGGACTTACCCTCGTTCGTGAACTTGGACTTGACCTTGATGGCCTTATCCTTGCCTTCACCAACGATTTCATAGCTCCAGATGTAACCTTCAGCCTGCAGGATGCGGGCGATTTCAGCCTTGATGCTGGAGTAGGGAGCGGTGAAACCCTCGTTGCGGGCAACACCGGCGTTCTTCACGCGGGTAAGGAAATCTGCGATAGGATCACTTAATACTGCCATAATCGTAATTTAGTTAGGCGTTTTCTTCAGTCTTCTTGTTGGGCTTGCGGAAGGGAATACCCAGCTCAGCAAGCAGGTCGCGACCCTCTTCGTCCGTGTTAGCGGTAGTCACGAAGATGATGTCGAAACCGATGTTACGCTTGATCTGATCCAGTTCGATTTCAGGGAAGATGGACTGATCAGGAATACCGATGGCATAGTTACCGCGGCCGTCGAAGGACTTGGTGGGCAGGCCACGGAAGTCACGAATGTTCGGAGCAGTAATGTTAATGAAGCGATCGAGGAACTCCCACATCTGGGTGGAACGCAGCGTCACACGGGCGCCGAGGACTTCACCCTCGCGGAGTTTGAAGTTAGCCACGCTCTTGCGGGCGTAGGTCATAGCCGGCTTCTGGCCGGTAATCTTGGCGATTTCTGCAACAGCATCCTCAACAGCCTGCTTGCGGTCGGGGTGCTTACCCATGCACGTTGTCACCACAATCTTTTCAAGACGGGGAATCTGATGCACGTTGGCATAGTTGTGCTTCGCCTGGAGGGCCTTGGTGACCTTCTCCTTGTAGTATGTAAGCAATGTAGGTGTGCTCATAATATTAGCGGGTCAGCTCTTGTTGTTAGTTAGTTTAGTGATGGCTTAAGCGCGGAGTTTCAGCCTTTCGGCATCAGCTCACTTTCTTCACATTGGAGATGTGGATGGCGCCGTCGATTTCCTTGATGCCACCTTCAGGATCGGACTCGGAGGGCTTGGTAGCCTTCTTGAGGATGCGAGCACCCTCAACCGTCACGGTCTGCTTGCTGGCGTTCACGGAAAGAACAACACCACGCTTGCCCTTGTTCTTGCCGGCGATAACTACAACATTATCACCTTTCTTCACGTGGGTCTTCATCGTTTGTGTTTTCTTGGTATATGTTTAGTCCACACTACACCTGTAGTGCGGGGCACCCACTATACGCTTTTATGCGACATGCGTCAAGCAAAATAACGCGACTTTTCTCCCCTTCCCTGCATTTTTTTATTCAGGCTGGGCAAAAACGCGTTTTCGAGCCAGCGTAAATCGCCAGCTGAGAAGGGCGGCGGTGATGGTCAGCGCCACGACAAAGCTCACCCACGCCCCCATGGCTCCCAGCGCTGACACGAGATAATCAGTCCGGATAAGGAGACAAGCCAGCGGGAAGCCGATGAGCCAGTATGAGAACATATTCACCCAGGTGATGGCCTTTGTATCGTGGCAGCCACGCAGCAGGCCGCTCATCAGCGCCTGAATTGCGTCCGGCAGCTGATATACGGCACAAAGCACCAGCAGGGTTGATGCCAGGTTGATGATAGAGGCATCATCCGTGTAGCAGGCTATGATTTCCCGGCGGAATATAATCGTGAGCGCAGCACTGAGAAGCACCGCAAAAAGCATGAAGCTGATGCTGGTGCGGGTCAGTGCATTGAAGCGGTCCTCGTCGTGCGCGCCAACGTGATACGCGGAGCGGATGGAAGCCGCCACGCTCAGCGATAAGGGGAACATAAACAGCAACGCCGATACGTTAATGGCAATCTGATGCGCACCGACCGCCATCACTCCAAGCGGCGCAATAACGAGCGTGACCACACAAAAGAAACTCATTTCACATAATGATGCCACCCCGAGCGGAGCGCCTTTACTGAAAATATCCCGGACAACCCGCCAATCCACTCGGCGCGTTGCCCACATGTGTGACAAGTTGCGGCGGTAGCGGGGATACACCAGCATCAGCGCCAGGAGAGCTGCCACCATGAGGTAATGAATCAAGGTGGTTGTCAGGCCACAACCAGCACCGCCCATGGCAGGTACCGGTCCCCAGCCGAACACGAATATATAATTAAGGGGAATGTTCAGCAGAAGCCCCATGCACGCAATCACCATCGCAGGGCGCGTGTGTCCATACCCTTCAAAATGCCCCTGCAACACGCGTATCATCACACTTGCTGGCACGGCATACACCAGGAAGTGCAAATAATCCTGAGCCACCTGCACCATCTGGGCATCATCACTCACCAGCCCAAAGACATACTGCCCGCCCAGAAGCGCTGCCACTTCCACCAGCATGAGAAACACCGCCAGCAATTTGGCATTGTTTAACAGCAAACCGATTTTCCCTTCACTTCCCGCACCAAGCAATCTGGAAATCATAGGCCCCACAATTGTCAGCACCGCACCAACAGCAACCATAATCGGCACTGTGACTGAAGTCCCCAAAGCAACGCCGGCAAGTTGTTCAGGTCCTGCCTGCCCCGCTACTACGGTATCCACTACCCCCATACCCATATTCATTAAATTCGCCAGGTACAAAGGCACCATGAGCGCAAGCAAACGCTTGAGCTCAACCATATCCACCCATTTCCGTATCGTAACCATCTCTTCTCTACCGTAAAAGAAAAAGCTTCCACCATCAGGCGGAAGCTTTTCACATCTGGAACGGGATTCGAACCCGTGTTGCGCGCGTGAAAGGCGCGAGTCCTAGGCCTCTAGACGATCCAGACTTTTCTTTGTTGAGGTGTTACCCTCGTGCAGGGGCAATTTACCACACTTCGCGCAGCATAGCAAGAAAAATATCACACTTTTTGATATTTTTTTGAGTTTTTGGCAAAAGAAGTGTCAATTTCAGAGATGCCATGCCAGCCGGCAAGACAATTTAGTGATTTGTTCCGCGGATAGATTATCACAAAGACCTGGCAAAAAAGATGCCTCGCTCCGCATGAGGAGCGAGGCAAAATTACCATTGAACCGGGATTGGTCAGGGATTTACCAGACCGTCATCCGGGAAGAGGCCCGGAACAGCGCTGGTAGAAGAACCAGCGGAAGTGCCAGTCTCGCGCTTGCGCATCGGCTTACCGAACGGGTCGATAATGTCAGCCGTTACGAACACCATGAGGTTCTTGCGGATGTGGGACTCAGCATTGCTGCGGAAGAGGCGGCCAATCAGGGGAAGATCACCGAATACGGGCACCTTATCCTCAACCTTCTGCACTTCATCCTGAATCATACCACCGATGGCGATGGTGTGACCATCATACACGCAGGGGTTAGAGTTGATGTAGCGGCGGGCAAAGATGGGCATATCGATGCGGTTATCAGTCAGCACGATGTGCTCAATCGTATTAGCATTGGCAATACCAGCCGTAATGGGAGAACCGTAGTTCACGAAGCCTTCGAAGTCAACAACCTTGATTTCGAAACGCTTGAAGCGCACGATGTCACCATCACCATCCTTGAGCGGCTCAATCTGGAAGCGAAGAACCACACCCACTTCTTCCACACCCCATGCGGAGGGGTTGGCAGGAGCAGCTACGGGCATGCTGCCGGAGTAACCACCGTTGTTGTTGTTATTATTATTGTTGTTGTAGCCGTTGCCAGTGCTTTCGATCTGGGGTTCATCGTACTCAGTCGGATACACGAAGCGGCGAACAACTTCAATCTTGGCGCAACCGGTTTCATCGTTCTGGTCGGAAGCCAGGGGATCGGGTGCCGGAGCATAGTCCATCGCCTCGTCACCGCTGATGATCAGGCTCGGGGCAGACATCACGTCAATACCCTTCTTCTGGGACAGACCGCGCATAATCATCTGGTAGGAACCAGAATCATAAATACCGGACAGGGACATCACACCAGGAGCTACACTTGCCGTGGCGGACTTACCAGCGGAACCAGAGGTAATCAGGTTCTGAAGAGCGCCGGAAGTAATAGCGCCGGAACCGGAACGAAGACCACCAGTTACAAGACCGTTAGTAATGACGTCTGTGGAGCTGCTGAAGGTACGAGTGCTGGAAATCGGCCAGGAACCTGCACCTGCGTAGTTGTTGGAGTATGCGCTACCACCAGTGCTTACAAAGTCCTGAACAAGGCGTTCGGGCAGAGAATGCTCACCGTTCACACCACCAAGGTAGGTACGACCAGCATCACTGATGGAGAAAGGATTGACCACCCAGTCAAAGGAAAGCTCTTCCTCGTTCGTCTGTGTGATTTCAACGAACTTGGCGCTCACCTTCACCATCTTGGGCATGTCCTGACGGAACTTGTTGATAGCTTCCTCAACAGCATCGAGTTCATCCGGAGTGTTGTACACCGTCAGAACGCCCGTTACGGGAGAATACTTAGCAGTGGAGCCCTGGGTGAAGTTCACACCCATGTCAATCAGAGAAGCCTTGGCGTCAATCTTACGAGCGCGGCGAGAGGAACCACCGGAGGAGAAATCATTATCTTCCTCATCTTCATCGGCACCCTCATCGGAACCTGCGAAGAAGGAAGGACGTACCGGCCAGGTGCGGCGTTCCATCTTCTGGGTAGAAGCACCCTTCTGGAACACTACCACGGCGTTATCTTCCACGCGGTACTCGCAGTCAGCCTGGGAGCACATGCGGGTCAGAAGATCGGCGGCGGTCACATCATTCATCTGGAGAGAGGAGATGATTGCAGGACGCGGAGCGTTGTACACTGCCACAGGAGCGGCAGGAGCGGCATCCTCCTCTTCCTCCTCCTCTTCCTCTTCTTCCTCCTCCTCTTCTTCCTCCTCTTCATCATCGCTGCTGGCAGCAGGAGCGGGGGCGGCTACGGGAGCCTGAGCCTTTTCGAACACGAAGTTCATCTGCATGCCATTCTTGCGAGCTTCAGCACGCAGGAATTCAATGGCATCAGCCATGGGAGTCTCTTCAAAGTTCACGCTGGCAATCTTGAGGGAGTGCAGATTGTCGCGATTGCGGAGCACACCTTCAGAAGTGGCAACTGTTTCCGTACCACCGAGTTCAAGAACGGGAAGTTCCTGGGGAAGCTGTTCTTCCCAGAGAGCGTCCACCTCAGACAGAGCCTTGGCGCGATAGGAATCGTGAGCTGCTTCGTAGTAACGGGAACGACGCTTGCTGATGGCTTCCTGACCGCGGCGGGCAGCCGTGTTGTACGGGTCAATCTTGATTACGCGGTTGAAATTGTCGTATGCAGAATCAAACTTACCCAGGTCGAAATCACCGTAAGCCAGAGTCAGAAGGCGGTTCACCTCCTCAACGTTCTTCACGTGTTCAGGAGTAAGACCGGGGTTGTTGCGTTCAGGGTCACGAAGATCGGACAGCACCTGACGAGCGCGCTTGTTGTTCGGATCAGACTCCAGCACGCCGAGCATGAGCTGTTCAGCCTCATCATAACGACCAATGCGGGAATACTCCAGAGCTACAGCGATGGAAGCGTCAGCAATGCTCTTTCCGAGGAAGTCCTGCAGCTTCTGCGTGGCGGGTGCAACGGGAAGCACGTCCTTAGCAGCCTGATACTTTTCAAGAGCCTGCACATACTGCTTCTGAGAGTAGCAGGTACGACCCTGCTGAAGCAGCTCAAGAGCTTCATTCACGCGGGCCTTGCGGCGGGCAGCCTCACGCTGATTAATGCTGTCCTGAGTGCCACCAGAATACACGGCGGTAGTACCCACCTGACTGGTGCCGGCAGCGGACGATGTACTGATGTAACCTGCCGTGTTAGCCTGCACAAAGGGGCAGGAAACAGCGATGGCAGTCAAAATCATCGTGCGCTTAGAATTGATGAGAGGTGTGTGGTTCATGGTAATGTCCTATTTATGGCAGAATTCTTTTCAAATGTAAAGTCTACAATTCAATTTTTACTCTATATTGGGATTTTTTTTTATGATTTCTTGGGAGAAGCAGCTTTTCTGGCAGTCTTGGGTACATTGACAGGGCTTTCAGCCCCCTCGAGACGAACACTGACGGAGCCGTTGCCGTTCACCTCCTCGAGCTTTGCCTTGAGTTCAGACCCGTCAGCCTTGCCACCGGGAACCGTGAAGTCAGAACCGATCTGCACGGGGAACGTCTTACCGGTAGCAGAGCCAGCAGTCGTGCGCAGCGTCACAGTCGTATCGCTGATACGGCGTCCCTTCTCGCTCGGCTTGCCGTAGTCGGGGTGCTTAGTGTTCGGGGTCTTGCCGGCGCGGAGGGCAAATTCATGCTTGCGGCCTTCCTTATCCACCGTTTCGTTGTCGCGGATAATGACCACATTCTCCTTCACCATGCCGCCGAAGGAACCTTCGAATTCCTTCGTATCGAAGCGCACAACAGTGAAACGACCACTCTTCTCATTAGCAGCAAGGTCGAAATTCTGTCCGGGCACAAGATTAGGAATACGGTGTCTGTGAGTTACGGATTCCGTCTTATCGTAAATGCGGATATTGACAGAAGAAGGCTTCTGGGTTACATCAGCAAAGAGACTGTCAGCTGTAATAACAGCACGGGCTACAGCCACCTTAACCACTTCAAGCTTCGGCGTGGAACCGGAATTGGAAATCAGGTCCGGATAACTGTTGGCAGCAGACGGGCAGGTATGAGCCAGGTATTCCTCCTCGTTGGTAAAGCCGTCTTCATCGCTATCCAGCACCTTGCCATCGGAACGACCGAGGGCGTCAGAGATATTATTTGCAATGAACCAGGTATTCGGTATCTCACCATGAATACTGGGCGCAGCCGGGTCATAAATATCCACAATCGTGTTCTTCTTCTCGCTATCCAGCGTAATCTGCCAGAGTTCAGGAGAGAAGAAAAGCGGAGCCAGGCGGGGAGCGCCGTTTGCAGTAGCCCCTTCGGGTGCCACGTCAACGATGGTGCGGTCACGCTTCAGGGTTTCTTTCACCTTATCAGCCTGAGCGGTAAGGGAGTTACCACCCTTGGAGGCACTGACAATGGTTTCGGCTTCCACTGTCTTGCCGGCAAACATTGTATAACCGCCAAGAGCAGCGGATGCAATGCCAAGCACGGCGCCGGTCACAAGAACTTTAATCCCGGGATTTGATTTTTCAGCCATAATTCAAATATCAATTTAAGGGTTACTTAGTCTTGCCAGGGGTAAAGTAGAGTACCTGCATGGTCATGTGGACACGGATACGCTCATCCGCAGCCCCCGTCTTGCGCACAGCCACGCGGCGGGAACCATCCACCGCAGGTGCTTCTTCGCCCTGGGCGCCCAGATCCTCACCAGCAGCAGCTATTTCAGCAGGGGGAGTGTAGGCATCAATACCAGGCAGATTATCATTGCCACGCACGGCGATACCCGTAATGGTCAGGAAGAAATCCTTATCCTGCACAATGCTGTTGACAACAGTCGGAAGAGAACCGCGCGTTGCATCAAAGGCAATCTCAAAACGCAGAGGGAAGTACGGCACCTTCTTGCGGCTGCTTGCACTGAGAGAATCAGCGGCTTCCTGAGGAAGCGGAGCGCAGTACACCTTCTCCAGAGAAGGAGAACCGGAAGCTACAATGTATTCAGCCACGCGCGTGACTGCCTTCAGCTGGAAACTGCGGAACGGCACATCATCTGCCACGGGAGCAGCATTCTTAAATGATGCCAGACCCAGATTTTCTGCCGGGCCGGCAACATGTGCGCCCTGTGAAGATGCCTGATTCTTAATCTTATTGATGGAATCACGAAGTTCATTCTGGAAATCCTGAGCAGAAATCTTCTTACCATCACCCCAGCAGAATGCGGCATAACGGTTCAATTCAGCCTGGATATCCTTATTCACAGCAGACACCTTGGAGAAGGCATCCTTGATATCACTGAGATTCTGCTTCGTCGGGCTCAGAGTCTGACCATCATAACCGGCAAAACGGTCATTGATTTCAGCAATCTTAGCCTGATTTTCCGCATGCTCCTGGCTCTTACTGTAGCCATAGAACATCACGCCACCAAATGCAATGGCAAACAGAGCAGATAAAGCAACAACGCGCTTATTTTCGCTTATATTCATGATATGTATGTAAAATCTGGAGTTAATATCACTTCTTGCCTGCACTCAGCTCAGGAATATCGATAGGCGTCTTCAGAGGCATCACCATCATGAAGCGTTCCACATAATCCGGCATCTTGCCCTTGGAAGCCTTGGAATCAATAAACTGGAAGTAGTGATTCAGATTGCTCTGCACCTTGCTGTTCTCGTAAGAGAAGAGAGAATCTGCACTGCGTTCATCAAAGTTCTGATTCACGAGGTTGTAAATAGCATCACGCTGCGCAAGACCATCGCTGCCGGGTTTCTTGATTGTGAAACCGCTCACGTAAATTGCCGTTACCTTCGGGGCCTTATTGCGCTTCTTGACATCAATCTCATCCGGAGCAGCGTTCATGGCAGAATCACTAGCATTGGTGCGGCTGCGGTTCATATCAATCAACTTAGTACCCTTGACATCGGATGCCTCCGTCAGAGAATTGGCCTCCACATCATAGTTGATGAGCGGAGAGAATTCATTAAACCAGAACTTAATGGAGGCAGCCTTGCGGCTCAACTGCTGCAGAACGTCAGCATAAGCACCACGCATGGCATACAAACTTTCGAACTTCTTAATCTGTTCGATTTCGTTGTTGTACTTCTGCTCCACATTCGAAATCTGGTCATTCAGCTGAGCCACGCGGCTATCCACCTGGCTGGCTTTTGCCAGAACGGCAGCGGAATCCGCAGCAGCCATGGTTGCGGCAATGGCATAGAAACCAGCACCTGCAAGAGCCAGAACACCAGCAATGGCAACCTTGGGCAGCAGTTTTTTCTCTGCACGGTCCTTACCCACGCTGGTGGGAACAAGGTCAATGCTGAACTCACCCGTTCCGGAACCAGTAATAGCAGCACCAACAATCGGACCAAGGCAAATGGCATCCTGTTCAAGCTCTGCTTCATCCACCTGCGGACCAACCGAAAGAATTTCCACGGGGTTGAGGTATTCAACCGGGATATTCAGGGCAGCCTCCAGGAATTCCAATGCAAACGGGAGACGAGCGCCACCACCGCAGATGTATGCCTTGGTCGGCGGGTTGCCCTTATACTGGGCGCGGTAATGGTTAATCGTGCGCTGCACCTCAGAGCTGAGGCGCGTCATAGCCGTGCGGATGGTGGTTGCAAGAGCGGCATCCTGCTCGCTCATTTCATCCGTATCCCCGTTACCGAGAGAAACGACACCGTCAGCAATCTTGAGCTGTTCAGCCTCACGGAAGCTGAGGTTGAACTCACGAGCAATGCTGTTGGTGATGAATGCACCGGCGGCCGTTACAGAACGGGTGAAGAAACGGCCAGCTTCTGCGAAAATGATGTCGGTGGTCTTGGCACCGATATCAAGAAGCATGACGGATTCCTCATCCTCATAGTTAGCGCGGTATGCGTTATAGAGAGAAGTAATGGAGCAATCAACGCTGCTCGTCTTGAGAGAACTGCCTTCAACCTGGGAATTCAGATTATCCAGAACCTCCTTCTTAATGGCAACCAGCAGAACCTCACGCTCACCTTCCTCACGGTCGGCAAGCTCCTGGTAAGAGTAGATGATATCCTCGAGAGGGAAAGGAATATGCTGCTGAGCCTCATAGCCCACCTGCTCCTCGATATTATCAATATCAATGGCAGGAAGCTTGATAAAGCGCATGAACACCTGCTGGCCAGAAACCACATTGCGCACCTCACTGCCACGCACCTTGAGTTCCTGAACCAGTTCGGCAATTGCATTACCAACGTAATCCATGCGCATCCCTTCCTCTACCGGATCGAGCAGGATATCCCTGCGGGCGTACCGAGAAAGAGCAAACCCGCCTCCGGCCGGAGTAAAGACGCCCATTGTGACGCTCTGAGAACCAATCTCAAGGGCAACTGTTGTCTTATAATCAGCCATATTAAGTTTTATTTGTATGAAAATTGGTAGTAAGTAAGCAAAAACGTCTTATTTACGGCGCTTCTTGCCCTTCTTCGTCGGAACCGTCTCCGGCTCCGGTTCAGAAGTGGTCGTAGCGCTGGAATCCGTTGCAGCAGACGGCATATAGCCAGGCGTGGTCATACCACCCGTAGCAGACGGAGAGAATGAAGAAGCAGCACCGCCTTCAGTCCCATAAATCGGGCGGGTCGGTGGGAACGCAGGAGCGTAGAACGGAGCAAAGGGAGTTTCATTGATACCACGGAGGCTGACCCCGATGGAATTCTTGGCTTCCTTGCGCCACCAACCCTTCTTCAGCTGGTTCTTGAGCTTCTTGTTAAGAATAATATCGGTTGTGGAGTCAGGCTTGGAGCAATCAGATTCCTTGAACTTGAACTCAACAGCAACAGCAGCCAGCAGACCAGACAAATCTGCCTTATCTGCACGGCGGGATGAATCTGCACAAATGCGGGTGGCATCTGCCGGAGAAATAAAGAAAGCAGCCTGCACCTTGTCGTTTTCTGCCAGACCATTTCCGGAACGCGGACGCAGGGGGATATCAACGTACGTCACTTCCTTATCCACAAGAATGAAGTTCTTGTCCTCCTTACCCACTGCAAAAACGAGATAGGCATGCACCTTCAGCTCATCCACATACAGAGGAGTTTTCTCAGCATCACGGCACTTACCCTGAAGCGTGTAGGGAATGCGCACATAATGCCAGGCGGGATTAATACCCTTGGCAGCCTCCTTGGATGCGAAATACTCAGTATGGGGCACAACCTGCTCCAGCTGAACATTGTTCAGTTTCAACTCAGTCTGCACAAACTCCGCACTCACAGCCGAGGCCTGCGGCAGTGAGCAAAGTGCAGCCATTGTAAGAGGAAGGAAGAAACGTTTCATGATACAAAAAAAACAAATGTGTGCTATACTTATACACAATATCGCCACTGTTGGCGAGAAGAATCTTCATTATGTCCGATTTTTTTTGAAAGAGACTCAACAAAAACGACAACACGCGCGCGCGTGATGACAGTTTACGCTTGTTTCCCTGCCCCCGCTGTGCTATAAGCAGCCCCAGCATGCAAACACTTGCCACCTACATTCACAACCTGAACCCGGTCATTCTCGAAATCCCCGGCACCCCTCTGGCACTTCGCTGGTACGGTCTGGCATACGTTGCCGGATTCATACTCGGGTACTACGTTCTTCTCAGGCTTTCCCGCCGCAATCTTTTCTGCATCGGGGAGCAGAAGCTCGGGGACTTCGTTACCGCCATCTGCATCTTCGGCGTATTGATGGGCGGCCGCCTCGGCGAATTCTTCTTCTACTGGCTGCCGGAACACGGATTCAGCGGTCTCAAGAACGACCCGCTCTGGGTTCTGCGCGTCTGGGAAGGCGGCATGGCTTCTCACGGCGGCATACTCTGCGTCATCATCACCGCCTTCTGGTACGCCCGCAAACACAAATTATCCGGCGCTCAAATCATCGACGGCCTGGCCATTGTCAGCCCCATCGGGCTTTTCTTCGGACGCGTTGCCAACTTCATCAACGGTGAACTATACGGACGACCCACCCCCGCCGGCAGCCCATTCGGCATTAAATTCCCCCTTGAGATTTTCGAGCAGCAGCCACAGCAGCAAATCCAGGCCTTACTTGCCGTGGAACACACAGCCGGCAACTCATTGCAGAAACTCGCCCTGCCCAACGAAGGATTTTACGACACCCTCAGCCGTCTCTGCCGGGAAAATGACGCCGTGCGCGACGCCCTTGGCCAATTCCTCACGCCGCGCTACCCCTCCCAGTTGTTTGAAGCCATCGGTGAAGGACTCATCATTTTCGTGACGCTCTTCACCCTCCGCCTCATCTGGAAAAACGCCCCGGCGGGCATATTCGCCGCCCTCTTTGCCTTCCTTTACGCCACCGCCCGCATCCTGTGCGAATGCTTCAAGCAACCAGACGCCGGCGTGTGGCATGGAATCACCCAGGGCCAGATTTTATCTCTATTCATTGCAATCCTTGGAATTCCATTCCTCATTACCGCTATCCGGAATCACAAAAAAATATAAAATCTCTAATTTTTTGAAGAAAAAGCTTGCAATCAATCGCAAAGTTGTGTAAATTGTCGGCGCACACTGTTTCGGCAGTCTGCAAAACCAAGAATGGGTAGGTTCCCGAGCGGTCAAAGGGGGCAGACTGTAAATCTGCTATCGTACGATTTCGATGGTTCGAATCCATCCCTGCCCAGTTCCAAATGCGGGAGTAGCTCAGTTGGTAGAGCAACACCTTGACATGGTGGA
>JAZRJB010000008.1:0-37306 GCA_045645565.1 Akkermansia sp.
ACCCTGGGTAAAATGAAGAACATATCAGAACCCCGGAGCGTAGCGGAGTGGGTGGCAGAAGCTTCGGCTTAGTGTTTTAGCAGCGCCTCCCTGCCACCCCTCCACGTTGGTCGGGGTTCCGGTTATTTTTTATTCCAAACCCAGCGTTCGGGGCTTCGAGTCTCGCGTTGCTCGCTTGCTACGCCCTCGCAGGCCGCCGCGTTGCGGCTCCACGCTGGGCTATGATTATGCCGCCCTGCGGGCTCATATTTCCGCTCACCGTTGGCGCGGCAAATTCCAATTTATCGAGATGAGGGGGGCTTCTTCGAAAATGTCATTGATGTTTCTATTGCTTACAAAATATTTAGGACACATGTGTTTTTAAACTAAGCCTGTATGATGAGGATTGCTTTTTTCATGGCATCGTATTATAATTATCGGCGTTATGGAATCCAGAGACAAAATTCTTATCAGCTCCCTGTGCAATGCGCTTGCTCCCTTCATTATAGCCACTCCCTGCATTGCCATGCTTGTATGCTGGCTGTTTCAGAAAAATGACCCCGATACAGACGTGGCGGATTATGCCCGGAGGCGCCTCAATGTCTCTATTTCCTGGACGCTATGGATATACCTTTCCGGGGTACTATGCAGCTTTCTCATCGGCTTCATTCTGCTGTTCGTCCTGGGTATCTGGTGGGTGATTGCCTGCGTCAAGGACGTCATCCACGCCAGCTCTGGGGATACGAGCTATCAGTTCCCGTTGACGGTTAATTTCCTCAAACCGCGCAAAACGGATTCCGGTGAGGAATAATTACCCCCCTGCGCAGTGGCGCTGAGACTGCACCCCCATGAGAATAACCAGTCATTTTCTGCCATCTCCCGGGTGGCTTGGTTGTATGCTGGCGCTGCTGGTTCCGGCGCTGGCTTCTCCCGGGTGGATGACTGATTTACCCTCCGCATGCCGCCAGGCAGAGCAGGAGAATAAACTGGTACTCATTGATTTCACCGGGTCGGACTGGTGCCGTTCGTGCATCAACCTTCGGCGCAGGGTTCTCGATGCTCAGGAGTTTCTGGATTTTGCATCACCCCGTTTTGTGCTGATGGAAGTCGACCTTCCCCACCATCAGAACATCTCCCCGGAGCTGCGGCGCCGCAACGAGGAAATTGCCAGCCATTACGGAATCTCCGGGTTCCCTACCATTCTGGTCATTGACCCACAAGGGAAGGTAATGGGGGGCTTTCAGAATGGAGATGTTACCGTGAGCGAAGCCCGGCAGTTACTGGAATCCGCCTGCAAGGCTGCGGATTTGTACAAGCTCTCCGCAGGTCAGGTGGGAGAAGCCCGGGCCCGTTCCTTGTTCCGGATTCTTGAAAATTTCCCGACCAGCAAATCATTTGCCGTTTCACGGGAGGCGTTGATGCAGGATATTCTGGAAGCAGATACCGCCCATGTGACAGGGATTCGGGGCATGATAGCCGCGCAGGAGCAAGCGCAGCGGTTCTTGCAGCAGAGAAACGAATACCCACCGGCAGCGCCCATGCTCGGGCTCTTGCTGGAGCAACAACTGGCAGAAGCGCTCCCGCAAAACCAGACCGAAGTGATGATGGCCCGCTGCCAGTATGCCTTATCTACTGCTGACAGCGTGGAAGCGCTGGAAAAGACCCGCAGCATGTTCGAGGAGCTGCTCCCCCTGCTCCCTGCGGCAGAGGCGGCGGAGCTGCGGGACTTTCTGCATTCCTATTTCCGCAATCCGGCCACCCTTCTGCAGATGCTGCGCGCGAGCCGTCCGCGGTAAAGAGTGCCTGTTTTTCCCGATGCTTGCCCTGGCTTTCCTCATCAACAGCACCGTCGCAATTTACCTGCTGCTGGTCGGCGGCCCGATTTACGCGCTGATTGTTGCCCATGCCTGCCAGAATCCCCGCTCCCGCAAAAAGCCACGCGTACCAGCCACAGAGCAAAAGAACACGGCAACTGAGCCGGGTCTGAAAGCCAACAGGTTGATGATGGGACTGGAGCGCACGAATTGGTATGAAGAGCTGCCCCTGGAAATCCGCAACAAAAGCCTCTTCGGCAAGCGGGATTGACCCAGGCCTGCCGTAAGAGGTAGAAGCCTAAAGCAAAGAAGCGATTCAGTGCCTGGAGTAGCGCTCAATGAGCGCCGCAGGCTGCGGGTCGCGCCCCAGGAAATCTCGTATCTGCTGCATGGCAGGAACACTGCTGCCGCGCTCCAGAATGCAACGGCGATAATCCGCCCCGGTGGCAGGGTTCAGTACGCCTTCTGCATGAAAACGCTGCATGGCGTCTGCCGCCAGCATTTCGGACCATTTGTACGTGTAGAAGGCAGCGGCATACCCATCTGTCATGCTATGGGTGAGCGTGCGCATCTCGCTAGGGGGCTGCTGGGTGTAGGGAAACAGCCAGGGTTGCAGAATCTCACGGCAGACTTCATCCAGCGGGCGGTCCTTGTATTTATCATGGTAGTGCATGTGCAACTCTAAATCCAGCTTACTGAGGCAGAGCATACGCATGTGCATTTCGATGGGATTGGAGCCGCGGGACGCAGCAAGCTGCTGAGCCAGTTCCGCCGGCAGTGGGGCTCCTGTCTGGTAATGGCTGGTGAATGTTGCCAATGCTTCGGGTTCCCATATCCAGCTTTCCTGAAGATGACTGGGCATCTCTATAAAATCCCGCTCGACTTCAGCGGTGCAATGGGCGCGCAGCTCGCCGTGTCCCAGCATCATGTGCATCATGTGCCCGAACTCATGAAACAGCATGTACAACTCACCGTGGGTCATCAGATGCGGGCGCCCCTCCTGACGCGGTGTGAAATTAGCCATGAGTGCCACCAGGTGAGGCTCACCAGGGGTCCCGTCTGCTGCGGGTTCACCGTCCCGCAACGGCAGGCACCATGCTTGCGGACGCTTGCCTGGCCGGGCATAGATATCCAGGTAGAACGACCCGGTATGCCGCCCGGTGGCGGAATCCTTGACGGCAAAGCAGCGCACATCCGGATGCCAGGTTTCCACATATCCCGGGGAAACAGCCTCTCCTGCCTTGACACATGCCGTGGGCAGTTCCTCGAACGTCACCCCGAGCATATCAGACCACAGATTCATCAACCCCGGAAGCACAGTTGAAACCTGTAAATACGGAGTGATAAGATTGACATTAAACGAACTGCGAGCAGGCGGGAGGATGGTGTTCAGGTATGCTTCATCCCAGGGATTGACCGCCGACAGCTCTTTTCCGCACGCCTGAGATAAGCGTTTCAACTCAGCGGCCACGTATGCATCCCACGCGGGTTTGCTCTGCTGCAGCATCTCATCGACAAAGGCAAGCGCCTTCTCACCGCACCCCATCATGCGCTGAGACGTCTGCATATCCGCATAGTTGGCATAACCGAGCAACGTGGCCAACTCATGCCGCAATTCCAGGATTCTGATGATGAGGGGCTCGGTATCATAGGTGAGCGGAGTACCTGCCGACGTGGTACCCAGCCAGCATTTGCGGCGCGTTTCCGCAACTTTGCAATAACGCAGCACGGCAGATGCCGGAACTGTGGTCAGGTTGATAAGCCAGGCGGGTTTTCCATCTGCGCTACGGGTGCGGCCAGCGGCCTCTGCCAGCTGCATCCAGCGCTGGGGCATTCCCTCCAGCTCTGCGGGGTCAGTAATCAGCAGCTCCCATGCCTGCTGGGATTTTTTCACATACTGGGCGAAGTGATAGCCCAGACTTGCCAATTCTGATTCTATCAAGGATTTCTGCACCTGCTGCTCCGGGGTGAGATAAAGACCGCTGTCGCGCATGCGCGCGATTGTCTGCTGCACAAAGCGCTTGCGGGATGGGCTGAGTTGCTCCACCCAGGGTGCATTGGCAGCCTCCCGCAGCACCTCAGCAATGCGCCGGGCATGCAGTCCCTCTGCTTTGTACGCAACAATTTCCCCGCGCACTTCATACATCATCTCCATGATGGCGGGGTGCCCCGTTACCATGTGCAGGTGGTTGATATAGTTAGCAAGTTGTTTGACATTCTCATCAGCCTTATACCACGCCAGAAAGGTGTTTTCAAAGGTAGCATTTTCCGGCGTGAGCTGCGCTATGGAAGCCAGGCGCTCACGCGCTTCTGCCAAAGCCACCCGCACATCTGCCATAGCCTGTTCGCGGGTCATCCGTGACCAGGATGGATACAAACCCGTGCGGAAGAAGGGATGAGACTGCGCAGCCGGAGCTGCAGACGGAGTCTGCATTTCAGCGGCCTGCAGATTCCAGGCGGAAAGGGAAAGAAGCAGTGAAAGAACTGCGTTTCGGAAACAAGGCTTGTGTATCATGGGAAAGGTCATATTCAAAATGGCCGCAGATGCAGCCGGGAAAATTCGTTTAATCAATGGAACAATCTACGGGGCTGTAACTCCAGCCATGGTCACCATGGTATACCATCTGGCGGGTCATGCCGCCGTCGATGCAGATATTCTCGCCAGTGATGAAGCCTGCTTTCGAGGAACACAGAAAGAGTACCATCTCAGCAATGTCCTCTGGTCTGCCCACGCGGCCAACGGGATGCTGGAGCGCATCTGCCCCACCATACTCAACACCGCCCGTCTCTATCCACCCAGGGGAAACGGAATTGACCCGCACCCTGCCGGATAATGATACCGCGAGAGCATGAGTCAGGGCTGCAATCCCGCCCTTGGCAGCGGTGTAACTTTCTGAGCCCGGCATGCTCATGCGGTCCCGGCTGGAGGATATGTTCACAATGGCGGCGCCTTCTGCAAAGTGATTCAGGAACAGCTTTGTGAGCATATACGGAGCCGCAACTCCTACTTTCAGAGCATAATTGAAATCCTCCCAGCCGCAATCAGGAAGCCCCTTGAACAGCGGTGCAGCATTGTTGATGAGATAATCCACATGCCCGTGTTCGGCTATGACTTTGGCACTAAATGCCTGCAGGTCCGCCTCATTTGCAAGATTTCCGGTAAACCACGCATTTTCCTGCACATCAATCAAACACACCTCTGCCCCGGCTGAGCGAAACCGCTCAGCTATGCACTTCCCGATTCCTTGCACGCCTCCGGTCACCACCACTACCTTTCCTGCAAACTCATCCATGCTTCCATTATAAAGGTCAGTATCTGGATGTCAATATCGTACCCGTCACTGTGACACTGCACGTGTCCCAAAGTTTGAGAAAGCTGCCCGATAAAGTCCGATTTGGAAGGCTGTTCCTAATTATGCCACCGCGTAATCACTAATCACTATTCACTAATCACTATTCACTAATCACTATTCATTAATCATTTTTCCTACGCCTGCGGGCAGCCATGGCTGCCCACGCCACCAGGCCCAAGGTGGTTGTTGTGGGCTCGGGCGTCTTGATCTGCAGATAGACCACACCCGCGTCAGAATCGTACACCAGCATGGTCTGAGAGTCGATATAATCGCTTCCAGTGAGATAGCGATCAGCCCGGGTATAGTAAACGCCGGTATCCTCAGTAGCTACCTTCTGGTCCAAGCCGAAAGTCACACTGCTCACATCACTGAAAAGCACCAGCTGCACATCATATTTACCCGGCAGCAGTTCAGTATCCAATGTGGTTGAAAAAGTCAGCTGGTGATTCTCCATGGTATCCAGCACCAGGGAGCCCCCCATCAGGCTTGTATGGCCCTGGTAGGTTTCATAGGCCGCACCGCCGGCAAAGGTAAGGTCGCCAACAGTCTGCACAGCACCAACCGCCGCCTTATTGACGGCTATGGACTCATCAAACTGGCCTTCATACACGCCGACACCGGAGCCGACAGCGTAATGCGCATCAACTTCGGGAGCGCTCGCCAGAAGCACATCATTCAGCGTAAGACCGGCATTTAACGCCAGATTGCTGAGGTTATATTCATAATCCGTCTTTTCCCGACCCACCGAAAGTACCGCATCTGCCGCCACACTGACAGCGCCATTCGAAATGAGCGCGGCTCCCGTTTTCAGCTTGGGCAAGGTCCCAGCAACATCCGACGGGGTATTCACCGCGCCCGTGGAACGCAGCTCCAGCGATTCACCGGCAGAGATGGATACGTTACCTCCAATCTGGACAGAAGCCTGCTGCCCGGCCACATGGATGCTGCCGTCTATAAAGGAAGCGGTCTTGACCTGAATATTCGCATTATTGCCTTCCACCCGGAAGTCACCGGTATAATCCACCATGGTATCAAAGGTGGCCGTGGTACCCGAGCCAAGAGCATCAGACACCACCACGGTACCGCTGCCGGTAAGCAGGCTGGAGTGGGAGCTTATCCCCTGCCCATCGATGGGCTTACCGCAAAGCAGGAACGTTCCCTTCTCTCCCAGGGTGGTTGTAGCGGCATTGTAGCCACTATCCGCCATGTGCAATACGCGCTCTGTGTACTTAGAGCCGGCAATGGATACATCGCCCAGAATTTCATCTCCCACCGTGGCAAGCATGGTGACCAGGCGTCCGCCCCCCGAGCCAGGCTCCACGGTCACGTGCAGATCGGCATCCTTCCCGAGCTTGACCGCGCTATTGCCTTCGGCCGTATCACCCAGGCCCGTGGCACTCTGCACTTCCACCACGCCACGAGTGATGACAGTACCGCCCGTGTAGTCGGAATCACCGCTGAGCACCAGAGTGCCATCGCCGCAGTGGCGCACATTACCGCTGCCGGAAATATCACCGCTGAGCGTAAAGACAACCTCGGGGCCCACGGCAGAGATGAGAGCTGCGGTACCGCCGTCTGTTGCAGAATTCCCCCCCCATCGGGCATCACCCGTGCCGTAGATAACGATATCGTTGGCTGCACTCGTGGTTCCGTTGACGTATCCGTGGTTATGCGTGAACATGAGGGTAGCCCCCTCCTGCACGGTTGCGGTGTTATTCTTCACATTACTACCCAGCGTAGCCCAGCCGCGCAGGCGGAGCGTGCCCGCCTCAACTGTTGTACCACCGGTGTAGGAGTTACTCTGATCCAACACCAGCGTGCCCGTACCCACCTTACGCAGCCCGGCCGTTACATTGTCGGAATGAGAAAGGACGCCGGAATAGACGGCCTCATTGTAACCGTCATCTGAGAGACTGGTCACTTTTGTCTCCTTTGCCGTCTCCCAGTCGTCCATCTTCACCAGCAGCATCTTGTTACGGTCAATATCCGTTCCTGCCACATAGGCCGTGCCGTCTGCATACAGAGCATTCACCGCAATGGACTTCAGGTTATGCGTGTCAATTTCCACATACTTCACGCCCCCTAGCGCCACCGTGCCGTGAATGCTGATGAAGTCGTCCATCGCCCCCAAGTCACTCTCCTTCACCAGCAGCTTCTTGGTATGGTCAATATCCGTTCCTGCCACATAGTCTGTAGTATTATCGTCTTCGTCTGCGTACTTGGCATTCACACCTATGGACTTCAGGTTATGCGTGTCGATTTCCACATATACCACATCGTCTATCAGCTTCGAGCTGAGAACGCCGATGAAGTCAGCCAGAGCCCCCCGGTCGGTCTTCTTCACCAGCAGCTTCTTGTTATGGTCAATATCTGTTCCTGCCACATAGGATGAGCCGTCTTCATACAGAGCATCCACATCAATGGCCCTCAGGTTATGCGTATCGATTTCCACATACTCCACCCCGCCCATCGTCACCGTGCCGTGAATACCGACGAAGTCCGCCAGCACACTACTGGTCACAGCTTCCACGCCAATGGTCATGGATCCGCCCTGCACGCTGGTTGTACCATTATTGTAGATACGGGTACCATGCCCCAGGTAAAGCTCCGCAGCATCGCTCGCCCATTCGATATCACTCTTGCCGACCACACCGGAGGCTACCGTGGACACATCCTTGCTGAATCCAGATGCCTCACTGGTTCCCAACAGGTAGAGGCACCCAGCCTGCAACAATGTGCCGCCAGTGTAGGTATTGCTGCTGCCGGAGATATACTGCACCCCGGAACCGGCCTTTGCGAGCTTGCCGCTGTCACTAATCAAGCCGCTGAATACCGCATAGGCAAAACCAGTCGTCTCAGAGAACTGGTCATATGCCTGCGGCTTGTCTATAGCGTCCACCATGTATTCTGAATAATAGGCAGAGTCTTTTGCAGTATTCAGCGTCAGCGTGCTGCCGTTCAAAAACACCATACCGGAACCAATCAGAGAACGCAGCTCCAGGTCGGCAGCACCGGCCGTATCCAATTTCAGCTTCGCACCGGCTGCCAGCACCATATCTGTCTGAGCAGCTGTGCTGGTCTTATCAAAGCCAAATGTTCCCTGCTGCACCAGAATCGTACCGGGCGTTGTCTTCACTGAACGGGTAATGAAATTACCGGCTCCGAGCTTGGTGAAAGTATACCCCGCCAAATCCAGATTCGACTCTCCCAGCGCGTAGGCATTCATGTAGAGAGTCTCACCCGCCTCTACTCCCACGGAGGCATCGTCCTGGAGCTTCACGTTCGGCAAGACAATTCGGTTAGCAGTGGAGGTAGCACCTTCAGCATTCAAATCATACGGGCCATCGTACTTACCCTTGTAGAGAGCACCCTTGCCATCCACGCCATTGCCAGCAATGACCACCTTGAATCCCAGCCCCGCGTAGTCTGAATCCCCCGGATACGCCGTTTCTGCCGGGGCGCCGGAGAAATCGATGGTCGAGCCATCCGTCACAGTGATGGTGCGGTCATCCTCACTTCCGGACGCGCCGATAACACTGGTTGAAATCTTGAGTGTGGCATCTTTCTCAAGCTGAATGTTACGCCCGAGGTTCGCGCCATGGCCAATCACCTCCACCACACCCTTGCCTTCGATATGGAGCTTCTTATTAACATCCATATCTATGTCAAACTTCCCGAGCCCCAGCACGGCATGTGCATTCTCTTCCATGACAAATCGGTCAAACCCGGTCACGATGTGGGATGCCTCCGAAGTCGTATAGCCATCACCGCCTAAGAAGCCCAGTACATATTTCTCGCCCTCCGCAAAATGAAGAGTACTTGTATGGACGGTGCCATCATCTCCATTAACCAGGACAATCTGGTTCGACTGCTCTCTGCCGCCATAAATGCCACTGGACAAATCGCCTTCAGCACCTATACCGAGCGTGAAACCACTATACAGATTTACCTGGACATCACCTTTAATATAGGCAGGAGCGTAATAAATGTCGCCACTCCACTCATCCACAATATACCATCCCAGACCTGCAGCATCGACTCGGAAAGCCTCGCCACTAATGAGGTCAAGAACGATATTACCATTCACTGTACCAGCATTCGAGCCACCCACAAGTCGCGACTTGATTTTCGCAGAGCCTTCCATGCGCATGTAGATATCGCCATTGACAATGCCACGCTCGCCTCCGCCGAAAACTCGCAGCTCATCTCCGCCGAACGTCCCGCCGGTAAGCACCATTTCCACGGCGCGAATTCTACCATCCTCCATCACCTGTGTACCTGTAAGCGTAGAGTGACAGCCACCGGCAAAGATTTCTCCGATTCTTCCGCCCTCCACAAAAACATGTGAGGTGCCATACTGATTCGCAGCAATCTTGTAAGGCCAATCCTTACCAAGGTAATCAACACTGCACGAGCCGCCGAAAATAGTGTAAATCTCGCCGTCCTTCACCGTCACAAAACTTTCGGCAGCCAGGTTAGCCCAGCTGATACCCTGATTTGCCCTGCAAGAACCGGCAATGATAAACTGCTTAGCCCAGTTATCCTTGTCACGGATTTTCTCGGGGTTGGAGAGGGCAGCGGTGTCGGGATCTTTTTTGCCGATGGCAGAATCCACCAGTACATGTGTTGCGGCAGTCTGAAAATAAGTTTTTGCCCAAGAGGCCGTCGGATTGTCCAGACCGCCGATAATATTCTTAACGCAGGAGATACCACCATTACTATTCTTTTCGCCAGATTGGTCCTCTATCCACACCTCAGCATTATGCTGTACATACCAATCCTGATTGATACCGCCGATGATTGTGCCATCCTTAACGAGAGCACCAACGACATGCTCACCTTTTGCATCAGAGGACAAGGTCGCCACGATAGCGTTCCCCCCATTAACCTTGGACGCATTGTCCACACTGACAATGGAACTGTATCTATAATAATTCGTATCCCTAGCGCCACTCTCGTCTAACTCAAGTCCCGCGGCCAACTCAACATAGTCAGCATTACCGGCATATCGGCGGGAAAGACTGGGGGCTTTTTCCGTCTTTCCCCAGCGCTCATCCCACTGAGGCATACTGACCGTGCCATCATAGATACTCAGCGTAATGGAGCCGTTCCCGTTATCCGTGAATTTTACCCCGTCTTTATCCTTCAGACCACTCCCCAGATTTACACCGTTGATGGAAAAATTATTGGCTGAAAGCGCCGGCGCATACAAGACACCACCACCTGTTGAGCTGATAAACTCATAAACGTATTCAGTATTGCCATACGTACCAACTCGAGTATCATAGTTTATCTTACCTATTTCAATAATAGTTAAATTTTCATTGTCAATATTAGTTACAATGTCCAGCGTAACAGTGCCTTTATTGGTGAGCGCACTATCAAACGTAAGATTTTTTCCGGAAAGAATGTAGGAACCGGATGCATCTACCTTCACTCCCGAACCTATGGTCACATCCGTCAAGGTCGTCGTGGTTGAAGAAGAAGAAGTCAATGTAACATCAGACAACGTCACGTTACCCGCCGCCTCAAAATCTTTAAGAATGAGATATTGCAGTTCTGCATTTCCCTGAACCTGCAAATTGCTTGCGTTAATTTCTGCGGGATCGATGTCGTCTTTGATGGCGGCGTTATATACATCCTTCGTACCTCTGATACCGGCAGCATCCATCGTTACACCGCGGAGCTCAGCAGATGCATCCTTAATGGCAGATACCGTATACGTATAGGAAGGCGTATCACCAGCATCCGCATACATTTTCAGCGCACCTTTGCCCTTATTCAGCACAAGCGAGACATCTTTTTCTCCGCCGACACTCACAGCACCTTTCGCCGCAAGAGCGGAGTCCAGAATCAGACTACCGGCCTGCACCTCCACATCACCCAGAGCGGTATCCGCAGTGGCATTGTTGGTCAGGTTCAGTGTTACAACATTCTTACCAATCTTGTGGATATTGGTACCGGCAGCCAGTCGGCCATCCGTACCATTGGAAACAAGCTCATACGGGGTTTCTTTCGCGGTGAAATAAATATCCCCGGGGTTAACCGGACCCTGCACCGTGACTGTTTCTGTTGTCTGAGTCAGGTCACGGAAAATGGCAGCCGTGTAGCCAAGGTCTTTATCTTCGTTGTACTTATCTTCGCTCCAGTTTTTGAACTCACCAGTGGCGCTCCAGATTTTGGAGTCCCCGCCATCCCACACATTGCCCATCATGGTGTAGATGTAGAGTACTCCGTTATTGACTCCCAGCGTATACTGCGAGTCATCGAGCTTAACACCGTTATGCTCCACATTGAGGCTGAGTCCATTGCCAGAACTCAAGCCGGACATGATATTGTAGGTTGTCATCGTGTCCAGCGTATCCGCGAAATGAACATTCAGCGTCAGCGCATTCAAGCCGATATTAGAAGTTCCCACCTGCAAGGCAGCATCCTGAGCAGAAAGGCCATCGGTGCCGACAATGGAGGAAATGGCAAGAGTCGAACCGCTCTTGAAGGTAAGCGCGTTGAGATTGACCGCACCGGGGGCGTTCAGGGCCAGGGTACCACCGAACTCCAGGACTACACCTCTGGCATTCGACAGGGCTTCTGTATTCAGCAGGGTCAGAGTAGAGCCGTCATACACTGTTACTTTGCCCTTAAAGCCGGTATTAGCGCCGTAAAGCACTACTGTGCCCGGAACGTTCTCCGTTTCACTATCCGAGTTGCCCAGCACAATATCACCGCTGCCGGAGATGGAACCAGATATCTCCAGAGAACTGTTTGCCGAGGCAGAGTTCAGGGTGATAGTTTGCCCTGCCGCCACGGTCAGATTGGCATCAATACTGTTGCCGGTGTTCTCATAGTTCACGCAAAGACTGTCGTCTCGAAGTTTCAGGCCACCCCCATCAGCCGCACCCGTGATGGAAGAAGCGCCGGAGAGGGATATTGCATTCCCGGCAGACAAGGTCTGGGTCGTTGAGCCGATATCAAGACGGCCACCATTCTCCAGCCGAATTTCACCGGAACCGCTCGCCATGATATTATCCGACTCCAGTTTCAGCTTGCCGCCATCCAGAATCAATTTGCCATGGACAGCATCGGTGGCACTCTTCACCGTAACAGCACCAGTTGTGACGGTCAGACTCCCCAGATTCTTTATCTCCTCCACAGTCGCACTGTTGGAACGTGCCTCTATCTGCAGGTTATGCAAGGTCTGCTCACCACCGTCAATGCACAAGCCTTTTTTGCCCAGAGATTCATTGCTCAGACCATCGATGGTGCAGCCGGAGCCGAAAATCAGTTTGGCCGCATTGCTCAGCACATTCACCTGGTAATCGTGATTATAGGTGGCACCAGCAGCATCCAGCGCGAGCGTGCCGTACAAATTAATCACAGGGAATTCGGACGCAGACACGGCTACGGAATCAGCCGATGTCCGCACATGCACAGTGGCACCCTTCCCCACCGTGAGCTCGTCCACACGAAGACGGTTGAAGAAGACATCCTTCTCCGTGGTATTGACTATCAGGTTTCCGGCGGTCACAATACCGGTATAGCGCTGTTCCGCCGTGCCGCCGATAGTGATGGAACCGAGTTTATTCTCTGTGATAGTAGTAGTAGTCAGATTGCCGGATACGGATGCGGAGCCTCCATTCACCACAAGCTCCATCTCTTTCGCCGTCACATTGCCGGTGATAGTGAGGGTACCGGCCGTTGCGGCATCGCCGGAAAGCACCGTCAGCTTACCGCCCACAGTCTTACCGCCCACAGTCTTACCGATCACAGTCATATCCCCGGCAATGGTGGTGGTGAGATTCTGGAATACGGCATCCTCAACGATGGTCGCACCGCCCAACAGCGCTACACTGCCGGAGCCTTCTTCAGCCAGCAGTCCACCCTGCACCACCAGCTGGTTATTGAAAGTAACGACACCGCTTCCGGGGTTAAGGCTCGCATCCCCCAGCACAGCCACACGAGCACCCTTGAAGCTGTAGCCGCCATCGGTCACGTCCAGCTTTGCCACCACCATATCCTGAGTAACGGATATCTCGCGGTCTTCCGCGCCGCCTTCACCAAAATGAACATTGGAAAGAGCGGTGAACACCTCAGATTCTGTGCCGCCCTCGGTACTGCTCCAGTTTTCGGAACTGATGTTCCACATCTTATCGTCAGCACCATTCCAGTAAAGGTGACCATCGTGGTCATCGGAAAGCTTGATGATACCGGTACCCGGTGAAATAACCACCGCGGCACTATTCACCTTCACACCACTGTAAACAAAGTGCACATTATACGCATCCCAGCCCTCCAGGGTGCCGCCGTCTTCGATGACAATGAGTGTCTTCTCACCCATGGACACACCGCGCAGGTCAAAGGTAAGGTTCCCCAGAGTCAGGACACTACCGGCGGCCACACGCATATCCCCCGTGGCCTGAGTCTTCTCAAAGGTGACAAAGCCCGTGAGTGAGCTCGCCCCGGCGAATGCGATGTTATGCAGAGAGGCATATTCCGTGGAAGTACCAGCATAGAGGGTCACATCGGTCAGAATGCCGGGATTGGTACCATCGGCCGAGGTGATAAGGTTGTGCACGGTTACATAGTCTTTCGTGACGGGGCGGTAAAGCTCGCCGGTCACCAGCATCTGCACATTCTTCAGGCTGCCACCGGATGTACCACCGGTGACTCGGTTGGCACCCACGTCTATCGATTCACCAGAGGCGAGTTGGACTCCCCCGTCCTGCACCGGCGAATCAGGGGTTTCAGCGTTCTCGACCGCCCCCGCACTCCGCGAGGCATAAGCCATGGAACGCATAGAGAAGGAGCGCAGCGACAACATCGCTGGGGCGGCGGTCTCCGAATCTGCATCCGTCTCCTCCGGCTGCACGCTATCCTTCTCTTCCTCCTCGTCCTCCTCGTCCTCAAGCTCTTTCTTCTTACCGGGCAATTCCGGAGCGCGGGCCAGGAAATCAGTGTTGACATTGGGCAGTTCATTCAAGCCTGGAGCTGTAAACTGCTGCCCACTCCCCAATGTAACTGCGGTCTGAGCCGGCGGCTGTGTATTCCCGCTGCCCTCGGTGGTCTGCACCTGCTGAGGGGCCTGGTGATAACGAGCCCTGCCTCCCACAGCAATGCCCCAGGGGGCGCGGAATCCCACCAGCGCATGAGTCATGACGCGTCCGCGGTGCGTGTGGAACAGCGCCTCGCGGTAGGCGCGCATGCTATCTGACTGGTACTGCAGCGCCTCAGCAAAATGCTTCATGAGCTCATCATTTGCTCCCAGGCTGAGTTCGGCGCGTCCATAGCCCATTTTCCGCAGCTGAGCCGCGAGTCGGCGGAGGAGCTCCTGCCCGGCTTCGCCCACCAGGCGGTCATCATCCTCCAGCAAGGCCTCCAGCAGCCACTGTCTTTCTTCCACCGTCAGCTCCTGTTCCTCACCCTCAGAAGCCATGCGGTTGAGCATATCCTCCAGCTTGCATGAGCCATCCAGCAACCCACGGCTCAGCCAGTTCCTGCTGTACACATGGGTCCAGGCTTCCTCATAGGCCACAAGCGGTTCCTTGCCTGCCTCCCGCAGCTGGCGCGCCAGTTCCAGAGCCTCTTTCCGCAGAGCAGTCTGGCGGGCAATCATGGCCTCCTGAATGGCAGGATTCTGCTTCAACTCAGCAAGCGTATCCTCAGCAAACACCTCTTCATAACGCTCCCCCTTTTCCCCCAGAACGCGAATAACCCTGGGAGCGCTCTCATCTTTATCCTCCGGCATTACCCAGTGGTAGCGCAGCAAATCCTCATCAGCCACTGCAGTGCCTACACTGCATGCGGCCATGAAATACGGCAGCCAGCTGCTTCGCGCGACAGATGCACGAACTCCGAAATGAACGGTTGGTGAAGATGATAACATATCAAATGACCAGCTCTATGGAGCTAAGAGTTAAAAGCCTCCGACATTCTACACCGTTCCCTATTTTTTTTCAAGCCTTAACATTACCACAGAACATATTTATTCATAGCTGTCCCAAAGTTTGAGTACGGAGCTCGATAAATTGGAGATTGTTGTTTTCGGAGCACGGGACTTCAGTCCCGGGAATTATGGAGCGTTTAATCGGGACTGAAGTCCCGTACTCCGACAGACATGCACCCCGCCATATTCCAATCTATCGAGATGAGGGGGGCTTCTTCGAAAATGTCATCGATGTTTCTATTGCTTACAAAATCTTTGGGACACATGTGCTGTGACACTGCATTTTTTACTGGACGTGGACGGAATACACCGTTAAACTCAGGTCGTATGCACGATATGATGGGCGGATTCTTCGGGCTTGAATTACCCGGATTCGACAACTTCCCCTACCGGGAAGGTCTGCATTGTGCCTATGTGAACAGCGGCCGTGCGGCCTTTGAAATCCTGCTCAGCCATCTGCCGCGCCCCAGTTGCGTGTGGGTTCCCCATTTTATCTGCGACACCGCACTGCAGGCACCTCAGCGCCTGGGTATTCCTGTAAGACGCTACCCCTGCACAGAACAATTAGCCCCCCTGCTCCCCTCTGTTCAAGAGCATGAGGTTGTTCTTCTGGTCAATTACTTCGGGCTGACGGGAAGCCGTGTCGCAGCAGCAGCAGAGCAACTGCCCGGACAATGCATTGTGGACGCCACCACTGCTCTGTTTACCCCACCTTTGCACGGTGTTCCCACATTTTACAGTCCCCGTAAATTCTCCGGTGTGGCAGATGGAGGAATTGCCTGCTCCCCCACGGAGTTGACTCACTTACCTGAACATCAGTACACCGGCTGCGACACAGCCAGAGTGCTTCTGGAACGGCTTGAATTCGGAGCTGCCAAGGCGCTGCCGGCCAGTGAGCAAGCTGAGTTGTCGCTCCAGGTTCCGCCATGCGGCATGAGCCGGCTCTCCAGAAAGCTGCTGGCAGGCATCAACTTTGAGGCGGTTGCTACCCAGCGCCTCCAGAATTACAAAACACTCCATGAAGCCTTAAAAGGCATCAACCGGCTGGAGCTTCCGGATGCTCCGGCATACGCCCCCATGTGCTACCCGCTTGTCTGCGGAATCCCAGGGATGAGGGATCATCTTATCGACTCCGGAATTGCCCTGCCGATATACTGGCCGGAGGTCATCGAAAACTGTGATGCTATCACCGTTGAAAATAAACTCGCACGCACTTTGCTTCCGCTTCCCCTGGACCAAAGATACAAAATTAACGACATGAAGCGGCTCATTGAGCTTATATTGGGTTAAAAACACACTTTTTTTGAACAAAATCCGGGTTTTTAGCTTGAAGCCGGGCTGCTATGGGCGTATTATGAAGATAATACAAGTATCGTTATTTCATGAAGTATTCAACCTGTATCACCCAGCTTCTCATTGCAACAGGTCTGCCCCTGCTGGTTGCACCGGTTTCTGCCGTGCCAGCCGGCAATAATGCAACGCCTCCGGCTACTGCATCGCCCGATTTAATCAGCGCAGCCACGAAGGGAGATTCCAAAAAGACTCAGGAATTACTGCAACGCTCCCCCGAACTTCGTGATATATGTGACACCAATGGCGTTACACCGCTGATGGCGGCAGCTATCGGTGGCCACCTGAATGTTGTCCAGCAGCTGCTGGCGGCAGGTGCAGATAAGGAAAAGACCAGCCCGAAGGGAGAAACAGCGCTCATGTTTGCAGCGTTCAACGGGCATCTGGAGGTCGTTAAGACGCTCGTCGACGCAGGGGCCAAGGTTAACGCGACCCTGCCGACGGGTGAAACAGCTCTTTTCCTTTCTACCAAGACAGGTAATCTGGAAATGGTGCGGCTGCTCCTCAACTCCAAAAGCTACATTAACCCCCGCGATGTGGCAGGCTGGACCCCGCTGCTGCATGCAGCTGGTTCCGGGCAGACGGATATGGTGCGCATGCTGCTTTCGGTAGGCGCAAATAAAGAAGCCCGAATGAAGGAAGGCGGCACACCGCTGCTCATGGCTGCTGCCCGCGGATTTGACGAAACGGTGCGCGTTCTGCTGGAAGCCGGAGCTTCGCCCTCCACAAAGAGCTATGCCGGTGAAAGCGCCCTGCACTTTGCGGCTGCCAATGGCGATATTGAAATCGTTGAGCTTTTGCTGGCTGCAAAGGCTGATATGGAGGTAAAGCTCCGCACTGGTGAAACACCCCTGCTGCTGGCAGCGGCTAAGGGGCATGACGATGTGGTGGCGGCACTCATTGAGGCAGGTGCGGACAAAGAAGCCACAATGCCCACCGGTGACACGCCGCTCATGACTGCCGCCTTTAATGGGCACGAGGATGTCGTCCGCGTCCTTCTGGATGCAAAAGTCAACACCGCCGCCAAGGATAAGAAAGGTAATACGGCTCTGGATTATGCCCGTGCCCAGGGGGATACGGACATTCTGGCACTGCTGCCGGGTGGCGCTATTGTCATGAACGAAGGTGTTGAACCTGCCCGGGATATTCTGGATGCCGCAGCTCACGGTGACACGGAACACGTTCTGGCCTTTCTGAAGGATAATCCGAAAAGCATCAAGGAAAAAGACGGAGATGGAGCCACGGCCCTCATCTACGCCGCAGCTAACGGACATGTGCAGACGGTGCGTGCGCTGCTCCTGAATAAAGCTGACATTGAGGCGCGTGACAATGCCGGTTTGACGGCACTCTCGCACGCTGCCAAGGAAGGAGAAATTGAAACTCTCAAAGTATTGCTGGAAGCCGGCGCTAACATAGAAACGCGCGGGCGCCGCTGGAGAACACCTCTTTCCCACGCTGCCGAAGCCGGAAAGGCAGAATCCGTCAAGGTGCTGCTTGCGGCTGGTGCTCGCAAGGAAATCCCCAGCAAGGATAAGGAAACGGCTCTTACCTATGCCGTTATGAGCGAAGACAAGAAGACGGTGGATACCCTGCTGGCAGCAGGGGCCCAGCGGGATCCCAAAACAAATCAGGGATGGACTCCCCTCATTGTTGCAGCAATCAACGGGCACACTGAAATTGTCCGCTCCCTGATTGCGGCTGGTTCTGATATCAACGCCAAGGATGAGGATGACTGGACACCGCTGATGCAGGCTGCGCACGGTGGGCATACCCAGACCGTCAAACTGCTTCTTTCTTCCGGGGCTACCGGTGCTGCTGATGCGCTGAAAGTTTGCACAGATCCCGCCACGAGAACCCTGCTCGAACGCGCCGGGGCTCAATAACACGCACCCCTCCCCCGCTCTTCTGATGTTCCGGTTTCAACACATTCTGGTCATGCTGGCAGCTTGCATAAGCTGCAGCTGCACCACGTCTGTTCACCGCATCGTTACAGAGAAAAAGACCCAGCCTACGCGGATGGGCGTTTCAGAGTGTGCTACGTGGTTCGGCATCTGGAGTACCGGGGATGCCTCCATTGAACGAGCCACTCAAAACGGTGGCATCACGGCGGTTCGCTTCACCATCCAGGACACCTGCAATTACCTGGGTATTTACAAGCAGTACACCACCGCTGTGTGGGGAGATTAAGCATTGGGCTGCTGTATAAAACTCTACTCAAACACAGAACCGCCGCAGCTGCGTTTGCAACTGCGGCGGTTTTTCAAGCTAGATTTGCTCAAACCCGGGTTTAGGCCTCCTCGGAGGAAGAACCGGTAGCCGTGGTCGTGGCGGGAGCCACAGGAGCGGTGAGCTGGGGCAGGTCGATAATCTCGATCAGGGCCATGGGGGCGCTGTCGGTCATGCGCTGACCAAGCTTCACGATGCGGGTGTAACCACCCTGACGGTCCTTGGTAGCCTCAGCAACAACGCTGAACAGCTTGTCCACAACCTTGGGCTGGGGAAGCGTAGCGAGGGCCTGACGGCGGGCGTGCAGGGAACCGTTCTTACCGAGAGTGATGAGCTTCTCCACATAGGGACGCAGAGCCTTGGCCTTGGCCAGGGTCGTGGTGATGCGGCCGTGGCTGATCAGGCTGCAAGCCTGGTTGGCAAGGAGGGCCTTGCGGTGGGAAGCGGTACGCTGAAGCTTGGCTTTCTTAACGCCGTGTCTCATATTCTTTTATTCTGTGTTAGTGGTTAATGTTGATATTTGGAATCTTTATTCATCGTCGTCATCGTCACCGAAGGCGTCGATATTGTGGGAGATGAGAGCCTGCAGGTCCGTTGCACGAGTCTCATCGCTGCCTTCGCGGAGGCGGGAAGCCGGGGCGGGGGAAGCGAGAAGCTTGGCGTCGAACTGCATACCCAGGGACAGACCGTGCTGAACGAGCTTGTCCTTAATCTCGTTAAGAGACTTCTTACCGAAGTTGCGGTACTTGAGCATTTCGCTCTCCGTCTTCATAGCCAGCTGACCAACGGTCGTGATGTTAGCGTTGTTCAGGCAGTTAGCGGCGCGGACAGAGAGTTCAATTTCGTTCACGCTCATGTTGAGCAGCTTACGAAGCTGAGCCGTGTTAGCATCCTGCTCACCACCGTTGGTCTTATCGAACTCAACGCGGCGGCTGTCGGCATCCACGAACACGTCGAGGTGGTGGCGCATGATGCTGGCAGCCTGCAGCATGGCATCACCGGGGCTTACGCGACCATCGGTCCAGATGTCGAGAACGAGCTTGTCGAACTCAGTCATCTGCCCCACACGGGCGTTGTCCACAGCATACTTCACGCGGGTCACCGGGGAGAAGATAGAGTCAATCGGAATCACGCCAATCGGGCGGTCCTTGTCGTTGTTGTCATCGGCAGTGTGGAAACCACGACCAACATTCACCTCGAAATCGCAGTCGAAGATGGTGCTCTGGTCAAGGTGGCAAATCACCTGATCCTTGTTGACAACGGAGTAGATGTGGTCGTCCTGGATGTCACCAGCGGTCACCACGCCCTGCTTGGTCACGCGGAGGGAAAGAGTGCGGGGCTCCTTACCAAAGTGCTTGAACTTGACCTTCTTGAGGTTGAGGATGATTTCAGTCACGTCCTCCACCACGCCGGGCAGAGAAGTGAACTCATGCTGGGCACCGGCGATACGCACGCTGGTGATGGCAGCACCCTCCAGGGAGCTGAGCAGCACGCGGCGCAGGGAGTTGCCAAGGGTGTGACCGAAGCCGGTCTCGATAGGCTCGGCAATAAAGGTCACGTGATTGGGATCCTCCGGGTCAGCGATGCGCTTAAGCGTGTTCGGGATCTCGAAATGAGCCAGCTTGATGGGCCCCTGCTCCTGAATGATTTCGTCAGACATATTAGTGTATTGGGTTGGCCGGGTTCCCCCCCATGCGGGCTCTGCTTCCGTGGGAAATGGAGGACCTACGACCGGATTTTTGAATAAACCCGCGCGGGCAGAGAATACATCTAATCTTCTCACTTAGCAAGCCTTTTCTTGCGATATGTCAACTTTTGTTCCAGAATTGCCTGATATCGGAGCTAATTCCGACATTTTTGTTTAATTATGAATCAAGTCAGTGGTCACATCCGCCAGTTGAAAACGGACAAGGCGTGAGAGGTCCGCAAGAGACACCTGAACCTGAAGCCCGATTCTACCCCCGGAGAAGATAATGGAATCAAACGCCTCAGCAGAAGAATCGATGGTGGTACGGAACGGCTTTTTCATACCAATGGGTGAGCATCCACCATGCACATACCCGGTAAGGGGCAGCAAATCTTTCTGCTTGAGCATTTCGAGCGATTTCTCACCCACTGCCCGCGCCGCTTTCTTCAACTCAAGCCCCGCACCAACAGGAATCACGAACACATAATGAGCCCCGCTACGCCCGGTGGTGACCAGTGTCTTGAACACCTGAGCCGCATCCTGGCCCAATTTTTCAGCCACCTCAACCCCGCTGATGGCACCTTCTGATTCGTATGTATAGTGACGGTACGGCAGCTTCTTCTGTTCCAGAAGCCGCATCACATTCGTTTTAGCAGGAGGTACCGCAGGCATGTTAACGAACAATTCTGGCGGGAGCCCAGCTCCAAGGGCGATGAAAATCCGGCTCACCGGAAAGGTCATCAGACGTTGTGCAGAAATGGTAATCCGGGCTGTTGAGAATGCAGGTGGCAGCCAGGCGGCAATTCTCAATATCAATACCAACACTGCGGAGATACGCAAGCGGCAGGCAGGCGGAACAGCCCCAACCGGTGGGCGTTACACAACCGGAGGTCGTTACCCCGGTCGGGGCGGCTGCCCCCTCCAGCACCTGACGGGGACCGGAGAACACGCAAGCCCACCAGGCGCCATTCGGGCAGAGATTAAACTCCAGGTAATGTTTACCTTCAGCATCTGCCACAAAAAACTCTGCGGTATCATATTTCCACAATTCCTCCGTAAAGGCACCGGGGGTTGCCTCCGGATGAATCAGCACAGGGGCAGACTGCGCCGCCCTGAATACGAGGTTATCACCCTCAATGGTGAAGCTGTATTCAACAGGAAGCGCTAAGGGCTTGCCATACCACTCATGGGTGAGTTGCTGAACCACGGGCTCTACTGTGCTGATGATGTTCTGCATACCGGCATACTACCACATTAGGCGGTGGAATGCAAGTTCCCGAATCCGGAATTTGAACAAGACGCAACCTTTATGCGTCAACTGACATTGTACAAACTTGCCAAAACGCGCTCAAGTGGTAGACTGGGGCGCAAACCACGACCATGAACACCGAGAAATTCAACGAACAAATCGCGCAGAAATCTGCGTGGGTCAGCGCCGTAAAACAGGAAATGGCCAAAGTGGTAGTTGGCCAGCAAAAGCTGGTGAACCGCCTGATTCTGAGTCTGCTCTGCAAAGGACACGTTCTGCTGGAAGGTGTACCGGGTCTGGCAAAAACCCTTTCCGTAAAGGCATTGGCAGGCACCATGCAGGCAGCATTCTCCCGCATTCAGTTCACCCCTGACCTGTTACCCGCAGACCTTCTCGGCACCATGATTTACAACCCGGAGGAACGGCAGTTCAGCGCCAAGAAGGGGCCGGTATTTGCCAACCTGATTCTGGCAGACGAAATCAACCGAGCCCCCGCCAAAGTGCAGAGCGCCCTGCTGGAAGCCATGCAGGAACGCCAGGTGACCCTGGGCGAATGCAGCTACCCCCTGCCCAATCCCTTCCTGGTGCTGGCCACTCAGAACCCGATTGACCAGGAAGGCACCTACCAGCTGCCGGAAGCCCAGCTCGACCGTTTTCTCTTCAAGGTCATCGTGGATTACCCCAGCCGGGACGAAGAACTCAAGGTGCTGGAAATGATGAGCAGCACCACTGCCACCCCTAGCACCAGCCCGGTTGTCTCGGTTCAGGATATTGATGAGTCTCGCGCTTTGATGGACCAGATTTTCATTGACCCCGCCGTTCAGCGTTACATCGTTGACCTGGTCCGGGCAACCCGTATGCCGGAAAAGGTGGATCCGCGGCTTGACGGTCTGGTGCGCGCCGGTGCATCCCCCCGCGCCACCATTAACATTGCCCTGGCTGCCAAGGCTCTGGCGTTCACCCGCCAGCGTGGCTATGTCACCCCGCAGGACGTGAAGGACCTGGCGCATGATATCCTGCGCCACCGTATCCTGCTTTCCTACGAGGCAGAAGCCGCTAACAAGACCAGCGACAACGTCATCGACAGCATCCTCTCCAAGGTCCCCGTGCCGTAAACACCCCCATGGACAAAACTCAGGAAATCATGGAAAAGGTGCGCCGCATCGAGCTGCAGGCGCGCTGCATGTCCACCGCCACCTTTGCCGGGCAATACCGCTCCGGCTTCCGTGGACAGGGGCTTGATTTCGATGATTTCCGGGAATACCGCGCAGGTGACGAGCCGCGTTTCATCGACTGGAAGGTAACCGCCCGCACCGGGACCCCGTATGTGCGCACCTTTCATGAGGAGCGCGAGCAGGTCCTCCTGCTTGCAGTAGACGTGAGCGGCAGCATGGATTACGCCAGCGCGGGCATAGAGGATACCAAGCGCGAATACGCAGCGCGGATTGCAGCCGTGCTTTCATACAGCGCCGCCCTCAACGGTGATAAAGTGGGCTTGTTGCTGTTCGGGCACCAGCCACACTTCTACCTGCCGCCGGCTAAAGGGATGAAGCAATGCCAGCGCATTGTTCGTGAAATTCTCAGCATCCCCACAGCCGGCGATGATGATGCTGTGGAAAAGGTGGCAGCGGAAATCCTCCGCACGCAGCGCAAGAGCGCCATGGTATTCCTCATCAGCGATTTCCTGGCGGAGACGGATGAGCAGGCCATCGGCAAGCTGAATTTCCGGCACGAACTCATTCCTGTCCGCATCAACGACCCCGCCGAAATCGAATTACCCCCCGCTGGTCGCATCTGCTTCCGGGATCCGGAAAGTGGCGATTTGTTTGAAGGAGATTTGAGCGACCCGCAGCTGCGCCAGACCCATGCCAAGGCCGTGCAGGCCCACCGGGTGGAATGGCAGCGCATTTTCAACCAGCTGGGTATCGACTCTCTGGACTTGCTCACCTCACACGATTTCATCCCGGCATTGCGTAAACTGTTCAACCGGCGCAGCCGTCTCTTTGCACACTGATTCATATGGGCAACGATATTCTACAAGCCATTCCCACATTGGAACAAGATATACCGGCTGACCAGTTTCTGGTGCAGGAGTTCTGGATTCCCCTGGCATGGGCATGCGCTGTGTTCATTCCGCTTGCCGCACTGGCGGCGTGGTGGCTCTACGCCCGCCGCAACAAACGCCCGGTTGCATCAGTTTCCCCATTGCAGGAAACCTTGCTGGCGCTGGCTGAACTGGACCAGGACCTGCCGCCCATGCGGGAATGCGCCCTGCGGCTTTCCATGATTCTGCGCTCATTCCTGGCTGGGCAGGCACAGGACCCTGCCCTGTACGAAACGCATGAGGAATTCTCCCAGCGCATCGATTCCCTTGCCCATGTCCCCGTGGTCTGCCAATGCGCCACCCGCGACCTGCTGGAACAACTGGCAGCGTTCAAATACGCCGGTGAGTCGGCTCACGATACCACGTATGCCCACCTTCTGGTAGAACAGGCAAAAGAACTCGTCACCCGCATTGACGCAGTTCAACAGGCCCAGCAAGCGGAAAAGGAGGAAACACGATGATACTTGCCATTGCCACTCATCCCGCCATGGAAGCGACGCGTGAATTCACCTTTGCGCAGCCGTTGTGGCTCTGGGCGCTTCCGCTGGTGCTGCTGGTTCTCCTGCTCCGGCGCCGCAGGGGCACAACCGCCAACCTGGTTCACCCGACCATCCGCTTCGTTGCGAACCGCCTGCGCCGGCCGTCCACACTGGCAGGTCGCGTCGGTCCCATCCTCATGGCGCTCGCCATGGCGGCGCTCATCATTTCGCTTGCCCGCCCGCAGTGGAAAAACCAACATACCGAACAAACGGTAAGCGGCATTGATATCATGATTGCCTGTGACCTCTCCGGCTCTATGGCCAGCAGGGATATGGCCATGACCCAGACGGATAACTGGGGCCGCAAACAACGCGTGGAAATTGACCGCCTCACGGCTGCCAAACATGTCATCAGCGAGTTCATTGCCGGTCGTCCGAATGACCGCATCGGGCTGGTTGCCTTTGCTGGGAAAGCCAAGCTCTGCAGTCCGCTTACCCTGGACCACGGCATCGTCAGCTACATCATCCGCGAATTTTACCTGGCTGATGACCGCCGCGCCGGTTATATTGCAGAAGACGGCACCGCCATCGGCACGGCGATTGCCTCTGCCGCCCTGCGCCTGAGCGAACGAAAGGAAACAAAAAGCAAAGTCATCATTCTGGTGACAGATGGCATGAGCAACCGCGGCAGCATCTCCCCCATTGATGCAGCCAGACAAGCTGCTGAGCTGGGTATTAAGATCTTTACCATCGCCATCGGCAAGGATGAACGCATTTCTCGTTATACTGCCAATATCGATACGTTCGATGAGAAGACCCTCAGCGAAATTGCACGGATTACAGGCGGGCAGTTTTACCGGGCCAGCAGTGGGGCGCGTCTCCAGAAAGCGTTCAACAACATTGACAAACTGGAAAAAACAGAAGCCAAACGGCGCACCCTCATCAGTTACGAAGAATTATTCCCCTGGGCTCTGGGCGCAGCAGCTATCTTCCTTCTGCTCGGTCTGCTGCTGAACTTTGCCCGTCCCAGGCCAGCCCCCTAAGTATCATCATGAGTTTCATATACCCAAACATTCTGTGGTTTCTGCTGCTGGTTCCGGCAATTGCGGTTCTGGTCATTGCAGCGTGGCGCAGCGCCGGCCAGGGATGGCGGAAACTCATCTCTGACCGCCATGGAGAATTGGTTCAGCGCCGCCCCATGTGGCGCACAGCCTTACCCGCAACACTCGGGTTGCTGGCCTTTGCATGCCTTATTGTTGCGCTGGCGCGTCCTATCAATGGTTACCGCGAAGGCGGCGCCATGTCAACAGGTCGCAACCTGCTCATTGCGCTTGATATTTCGCGCTCCATGGAAACGCAGGATGTGACTCCTTCCCGTCTGGCAGAGGCCCGCGCAGCGGCTTATGACCTGATTGACGCCCTGCCGGGTGATAAAATCGGTCTGATTGTCTTTTCCGGCGAGGCTGACCTGGTGGTCCCGCTTACTTATGACCACACGGCGCTGAGAGACGCGCTCGAACAAGTCAACCGCAACTGGGCCGGCGTGGGTGGCACAAACTTCGGTCTTGTTCTCCGGAAAGCCATGCAGGATTTCAAGCGCAGCACCCAGCCGGGCAGCACCAATGCGCTCATCATCCTGAGCGATGGTGAGGATACCGTGAATTCTTCTCTGGAAATTGCAGAAGAGGCAAAAGCCAGCAAGCTGCTGGTCATCACGGTGGGCATAGGTACTGCAGCCGGTGGTCCCATCCCTGATGAGCGTGGTGAAAACGGTCTCTGGCAGGATAGTAACGGCAAGCACGTCATCAGCAAACTGAACACGGAATCCCTGCGCCGTTTTGCGGAAACGACCGGTGGTGATTTCTTTGTCATGGATTCCAACGCGAATCTCGCAGCTTTTACTCAGGCTGCCGTCAGGAAACTCGATAAGCATGAGGAGGCTTTCTCCCTCAACAAAGTACCGAACGACCTCTACGCTCCCTTTGCTGGTGCAGCGCTCTTCCTTCTCTTCCTCTCCATCCTTTTCAGCACAGAATGGAAACGCAGCAAGGCGCTTACAATCATTTTCATAATGGGTGGCATGTCACCCTGCACTACCCACGCAGCGCAGAAAGAAGAAGCCGCGGCCTTCCACCAGGGGCTGCATTACATGCAGGCCGCTGATACCGATAAGGCAAAGGAGGCTTTCTCACAGGCCTTGCTGAGCGAGGACAAGGAGCTTCAGGCAGCTGCTCAGTACCAGATTGGTCAGATTAACGCCGCCAGAACCTTCAATGAACTCCGGGCTCTTTACGGAGAAGCCCCCGCAGAAGGCATCAGCGAGGATGACGATGAAAGCGCTTCCCAAGTAACGCCGGAGGCTCTCCAGAAAATTGTCGATTCTCTGCGCCAGGACCTCAAACCATACCAGGATGCCCTCACGTTGCAGCCCTCGCTCACGCGCGCCCAGAAAAACATTGAAGGGATTGAACACCTCATCCGCAAACTCGAAGAGGAAATCGAGCGGATGAAACAGCAACAGCAGCAGAACCAGCAGCAGCAACAGAATAACGACAATAAGCAGAACGACCAGCAGCAACAGAACGACCAGCAACAGCAGAAGGACGACCAGCAGAACCAGGACGCTGACAAGCAGGACGACGAAAACGAGCAGAGCGAGGCTGATAAGAACAAAGACAAACAGAATCAGCAAGAGCAGCAGAAGCAGAATGATGGTCAGCAGAATCAACAGGACGACCAGCAGAAGCAGAACGACCAGCAGCAACAACAGCAGCAGAAGCAGCAACAAAACGACGATAAGCAAAACCGGCAAGCTCAGCAACAAGCTGCCCCGAAGTCGGATGAACAGCAACCCCAGATGAGCGATGAGGAAAAAGCCAAGCAGTATGCGGCTTCTGTTCTTCGCAGTCATCTGGATGAGGAGCAAGGCTCTCCCATTCCGCATGCAGATATCAAGATGCGCCCGCCTGATAAAGACTATTAATCCCCCATTCACCATTTTTCATGAAAAGCATTCATAAGATATTAACATTCCTTCTCTGTTGGTTCTGTGCTGTTTCCGTGGCGGAAATCACACCCATCTGGTCAGTGGAAGTAGCCTTGCCGGGTGAAAAGGTTGCTCTTTATCTGGTGGATACTGATGTGGGAGAGGATTATTTCAACATTAAAAAACGCCCGTCTGTTCAGAATGCAGCCCTGGGGAATCTGCAGCCATACACCAGCGCCAATGCCATGGACCCCAACCGGGCGCTCATGGAAATCTTCTCGCTGCAGATGGTTCCCGATGCTCCGGGTGAAGTAAAACTGGGCAGCATCGAGGTCGAATACAACTCTGGCCGCAAAGCAACGGTGGAAATTCCGGCGCTGCCCGTTGCCTCCCCCAGCGAAATACGCTGGATGAAGACTCCGGTTCAATTCGGCGTTCTCTGGCACACCAACCTCAAGGAAGGCTACGTTCACCAGCCGGTCAAGACGGCGCTCAAACTCCTCCTGCCCGGCGGCATTGATATGGTTTCCGTGCCGCAGCTCAATTCTGTTGATGTGCGCATCGGCAATTTCCAGCCCACCATTCAAGGCACGATTGCCCTGGTTCACAATCAGACCTTAGGCGTTACCACGGCATACGCCCGCAAGCAGAACTGGCGCACGGTTGATTACATTGGTACCCTCACCCCATTCAAGGAAGGTAATTCTGATGTGGCGGGTAAATTTACCATGGAACAACGCCAGGGGTTCTTCACCCTCATGCGCGATGATGCTGAGCTCCCCGTCCTCAGCCTCTCTGCGCTCCCGCTTCCTCCTGGCGCCCCTGCCAACTTTTCCAACATGGTCGGTGAATACAGCATCTCGGCCTCTACGACTGCCAAATCCCTAGCTATGCACGAAGCGGTCGAAGTGGAAATCACTGTCAAGGGCTCTGACAATCTGGAACAGCTTAAATGCCCCCAGATGACCAACCCTGCGGATTGGAAACTCGTACCCGCTTCCCGCAAACCCATCGTTGGTCCCAATGGTGAAACCATTGGTATGGTGTTTAGTCAACTTCTGCGTCCCACAGCTGAAGTAGGCGGCATTCCATCATTCTCCTTCTCCTATTTTGACCCGGAGCGCATGGAGTACCGCCAGGCCAGCACGGCACCCATTCCTCTGGAGTGGCGGGCAACCGAAACCACAGGAAGCGGCATTCTGCACCCTGCCGCAGAACCACCGCCTGCGGGTAAGATTCCCGTGGCAGAGATGACGGATATCTACGGCTATCTCTCCCCCAGTGTTTACGGCCGCGTGTTTTCCCTGCCCCGGTGGGTATGGTATCTGCTGTACCTTCCTGCCGCCTGCGTTCTTCTCACGCTCATTATCAAGCTCATAACCACCAGGATGGCAGCCAGGGCAAGTTCCCGCGCCACGGAAAAGATTCTGCAAAACATAGCAGCGCAGCGGGATGGACTCAGCTTCCTTAAAGCAGCCGGCGCCTATATTGAAACGCACACTGACACCGGTAGCATGACACCCGAACTGCAAAACATTCTGGACCGCCGCGACACGGAGGCATTCCGCCCGGATGCACACACCAGCATCTCTGCACGGGAACGAAACATCATCATGAAAGCGCTCCGAAACATTGTTACCAAAAGCGCAGTGCTGGCGCTCTGTCTGCTTCCGTTGACCCAGGCAGACAGCATCCAGGATTCCTACCAGGGTGGGCAATACACCAAGACCATCACGGACCTTGAAAACGCCAGTGACTACCCGGACGCGCTGCGCCAGTACAACATGGGCAACTGCTATTACCGGCTCTCCCAGCCTGGCATGGCGGCTCTCTGCTATGCACGCGCACTTCAGGAAGACCCAGGGCTGAAAGAGGCCCGGGCTAATCTGGATTTCATCCAGAGAAAAGAAGGCGCCCTGCTCCCTGCCAGCAGCGTTACTGATGAGATTTTCACCCTGATAACCCCCGGGCAGCTCTGGGTGGTCACCATAGTCAGCTCAGCCATACTGGCATTCTGCCTGGCCCTGCTCATTGCCCACCGCGGCAAGGGATCTGCCCTGCTTCACACATTTACCGCACTCAGCGGGCTGCTTGTCCTGCTCTGCGGCGCAGACTGGGGGTATTACGCCACGAGACAGACGCCGGATTTATCAGCTCTGCCGCCTGCAGATGTTTCCTATGTTCTGAAAGCGACCCCGCTGCTCAATACCGCAGACCCGAAAGGCGCCAGCATCATGACCCTTCCCCCCTCCACCCCGCTGCATCTGCTTGCAACCCGCGGCAGCTGGAGCTACGTGGAAACCTTCACTGGCGTGCGGGGATGGGTCAGCAGCGACGATGCCACCCGACTCCAGCCGGATGGTTCCGCACCAGCTCTGCCGTTAATGTTCCAATTCAAATAAGGGGAGATTCACTCCCATAAAACAGAAATCCCCCCCTGCCGGATGGTGCGGCAGGGGGGGATTAGTGCAATCTGTTCTTTAGTTCACTTCCTTCTCCGGCGCGAGCCAGCGCATGAACAGGCGGCTTGTTGCCGGAATCACCAGCAGGTTCAGAATTGTTGCTGAAACCAGGCCACCGAACTGAACAATCGCCAGCGGTGCAAGAAGCTCACCACCGGGCTGATCCTTTGCCCATACCAGGGGGAGCAGACCAAGAATCGTTGTCAGCGACGTCATCATAATGGGAATCACGCGTTCGCGGGAACCATCGCGAATGGCGTCGATTGTGCTGCACCCCTGCTCTTCAAGCGTGCGGTAACGGTTCAGCAGAATAAGACCGGAGCGAATAGCAAAGCCCACCACTGTCACAAAGCCTACAATGGAACTCACTGAAAGAATGGGGGGAATATAGGTCTCGCCGCTCAGCACGGATTTCACCGTATCCGGAGACGCAAGGAACACCGCCACAATACCGCCCACCAGGCAGAGCGGAATGTTAATCAGCGTCACCAAAGCCCGGCGAACACTGCCGAGTGAGCTGGAAAGAAGCAGCACAATCAGCACACACACAATACCGCCCAGAATGTACAGACGGCGGCCCGCCTCCTCACGGCTCTTGATGGTACCTGCATAGTCAACAGAACACCCCATGGCATTCATCACCGGGTCCAGCTTTTCCCGGCAGGCATCAGCCAGGTCACCCAGGTTGGAATCGATGGAGGGGTTGCAGGAAATCATCGCCTTGCGGCGTGTGTTGTCGCGCAGAATCAGATTAGTCACCTCAGAACGGTAGACATGAGCAGCATCGCCCAGGCGCAGCATGCGACCACCGGGGGCCACCAGCTGCAGATTGCCCACATCATCCATGCTCATACGCAGCTTCGGGTCAAGCCGGAGCATGATATTCCAGTGATCCAGATTCTTGATGATTTCACCCGCTTTATATCCATTCATGGCAGCAGAAACCTGCTCTGCGGCGTCAGCCACTGTCAGACCATAGGTCGCCAGTATCTCGCGATTATAGTCCACACAGATGGTATCAACCATCACTTCACGGTTGGCTCGGGCATCTGCCACCTGCGGCAGCGTACTCAGAATCTCCGCAGCCTTCTTTGCGGCATCCCGGATCTGCGGCAGCTCAGAACCATAGATATTGATGGCAATTTCTGAATTCGACCCGGAGAGCGCAGAAGAAATACGGTGCGCAAGCGGGTAACCTATCATACCCCCCATGCCGGGCATACCGGAAATCACCTTGCGGATTTCCTCCCGTATCTTGCGCTGGTCTACCCCGAGGTCCACTCGTACCACAAGTTCCGACGCGCTCACCGGTTCTGCGTGTTCATCATTCTCGGCGCGGCCAGTGCGCTGCGTCACCGTCTTAACACCTTCAATCTTTTCCAGCTCAGCCATCACCTGACGCGATACACGTTCAGTCTCAGCAAGTGACGTTCCAGGAACAGCATTCACAAACACCGTATAGCAGTCCTCATTAAACGGCGGCAGGAAACTGGTGCCGTACGTACTTCCCAGCCAGAGTGCACCACCGGTTATCAGCATCAGCGTACTAAACACCACCGCAGAATGGCGCAGGCAGAACTCCAGCACCGGCGCATACAGCCGCTTGATGAAGCGGGACGTCACGGAATCGCCGTCATGCTTCGCACTCTGCGGAGCCTTGAACCAGATATAGCACAGCACCGGCACCAGCGTGAGTGCCACCAGCAGAGAAGCCGCGAGTGCCAGCATGTATGATATGCCCAACGGTCTGTAGAACTGCCCTTCCATACCACTCAGGAACAGCACAGGGCAGAACACCAGCAGAATAATCACCGTAGAATAGGAAATGGAGGTAACAATTTCGCCCTTGGCTTCCATCAGCACGGCATAACGGCTGCGCCGCTGCTCCGGCGGCAAGGCTGCATTGCGGGTCAGGTTGCGCCACGCAACCTCCACAAACACAATGGCATTATCCACTACATCACCCACCGCCACTGCCAGACCACCCAGCGTCATAATGTTCACCGCAAGCCCAAAGGTGGGGAAGAACGCCATGCCAATCAGCACGGAAAGCGGCATCGTAATCAGCGTGATGATGGCGGTGCGCAGATTCAGCAGAGTCAGCACAATGACCAGCATCACCACAATACCTGCAATGATGAGCGTCTCTTTTCCGTTTTCGAGTGACAAATTAATGAAATCCGCCTGGCGGTACGCATCTGCACGCAGTTTGATATTCTCCGGCAAGCGGCTCTGGGCAAATTCTTTCACAGCGGCATCCACCTGTTCTGTCAGAGCCAGAGTATTAGCCCCGGGCACCTTCTGTACAGAAAGCACCACGCATTCACGCCCGGCAAACCCAGCATTACCGCGACGCGGTGCGCCATCTATCTTCACCTCCGCCACATCTTCCACGCGAAGCACGCCACTCGGGTGTGCTGATACCAGCGCACGTTTGATTTCCTCCGGCGTAAACGCGCGAGATGCCTGCTGCACAGGCAATTCCAGCCCCGCTACATCTTCCAGATAACCTGCAGGTATCGTACTCTGCGCGCCTTCCACACTTTCCTTCAGGTCCTTGAGCGTAATGCCCGCCTGGCGCATTTTTTCCGGGTCGTACAACACCTGGTATTCCGGCATGCGCCCGCCAAGCACCGTCACCTGTCCCACGCCCGGAATGGAAAGCAGGCGGTTGCGCAGCTCGAACTGCCCCACGCGGCGCACCTCAAGCGGGTCAGCTGTTTCATCCCCCAGCAGGGCAATGAGCATAATCTCACCCGTCACGGAAACAATCGGGGCCATTTCCATCTCTACGTGCGATGGCAGATTCTCCCGCACGGTCGACAAGCGCTCCGACACAATCTGACGAGCCAGATAAATATCTGTATCCCAATCAAAATCAACCCAGACGAATGACAACCCGCTACCGCTGGAGCTGCGCACCTGCTGCACGCCGGGCGTACCGGACAAGGCAGATTCCAGGGGAATGGATACATACTGCTCCACCTCTTCAGCCGTAAGCCCGCCAGCTTCCGTCTGAATCGTAACGCGGGGAACGTAAAGCTCCGGGAACACATCCACAGGGGTGCGCATGATTCCCACAATGCTCAGCGCAATCAGCACCAGGGTGATGATAATCACCGTCAGGCGGTTACGCAGGCAGAATGACATGAGTTTCTCAAGCATCAGTGATCCTCCCCTTCGTGGAACTTACCATCTGCATGGAAATGACCAGCCTTCTTCTGCTGGCTGCCATCTGCTGGCAGAAGATAACGCAGCTCATAACCGCCCTTCACCACCAGGCGCTGCCCCGGCACAAGCCCCTTCACCGGGGTCATACCGCGGCGACTGGTTCCGGCCTGCACCTTCACCTTGGCAAAAGTTCCTTCCTTTACCTCAAGGAACACCACATCATCTATCCCCACCTTCACCAACGCAGAATCCGGTATGTTCACATACCCTTCCTTTCCACCTTCTGCATACATATCAATGCGGCAGAGCTGGCCTGGACGCGCGTCCGCCGGCAGCGCATCCGGTGTGAAATAGAATGAACGGGTCTGCTTCTCGTGGTCCACCTGTTCGGCCATACGCCAGGTGCCCTGCATCTCCTCGTTATGCCGACCACTCAGACGGGTGGCCCGCACCGTGGTGAAATCCGGCACATCATTACCGTACAGCGTACCCACAATCTCCATGGCGGAAGGATTGCTCATCGTCACCACAGGTGCGCCCTGCTCACCCCAGCTTCCCTGGGTAATACCCACGTTGCGCACAATTCCATCATGATTGGCGCGTACCACCAGCGTGGGCAGTCCGTTTTCCGGAGTAAGCTCTGCGCCCATCACCAGAATCTTCAGTCTGACTTCTGAAACCTCAAGCTCGCGTTCAAGCTGTCGTTTTTCCGCATTCTTGAAGTTCAGTTGCTCCTCCATGTCACTGTTGGTCGTTCCGGCAGACTTGAGTCGCGCCAGGCGCTGTGAAATAGAACTGATTTCCTCACCGCAACGGGCAATGGCAGCCTGCTGCTTCCGGATATCTGCCACCAGGGCGCTGACCTCCGGTGATACCACCGTATACAGCACATCCCCCTTCTTCACACTCTGGGCAGATTTGACACGCAGTGAAATGCGGCCGCCGCACGGCAACGAATACGTTTCGAGTACATGCTCCGGCACTTCCAGGTACCCATACAGGCTATGCTGCAAGGCCATACCGGCAGCAGGCACCACCTCAATCTTCATGGCTGAAATGTGGCGGGCGTGCGCATCCGCCGTTACCAGGACGGGAGCCTCTCCTCCACCGCAGGAATCTCCATGATGATGAGAACAACCGGTCCCATGCGTGTGCCCCTCGGCGGCGTGGTCGTGCGTGCAGCTTTCGCCATGCTCATGTGTGTGTCCCTCGGCAGCGTGGTCGTGCGTGCAGCTTTCGCCATGTTCATGCGTGTGCCCCTCGGCGGCGTGGTCGTGCGTGCAAGCCTCGCCATGCACATGGTCATGGGTAACCTCCGTACCCTGAGCATACATTGATGAATAGGAAAGAGCTGCTACTAAGCCCAGAAAGTATTTCAGTTTCATTTATTTAGCATTATAGTCAGGGTTAAGGTATTGAAGTTCCACCTGGGTGGAAAGCAACTTGGAAAGGCAATCAAGGTAGTTCATACGGCGCAGGTAGGCCTCCTGCCGGGCATCTGCCAGAGAAGGCAATTTCGTCTCACCGATACGATACAGCTGCTCCTGTTTATTTTCAGCATCCGCCAGCATAGAAACTCGGGATTGCTCAGCCTTGCAATGTTTGATTAACAGCTCCTGCATATCACTGAGCGCCACATTCCGCTGCATGAGATAACGCCAGGTCTGCACCGCATCATACTCCTTGATACTGCGCTCAGCAGTAGCCTTTGCAATTCCCTCCTGGTTGCGGTTCCAGAGAGGCAGCGTTACGCCAACACCCAGCCCCACCTTGCTGTTGCCATCTTCATGTTCAAATCCAGGGCTTACTGACAACTCGGGATATTGTTTACGGATTTCGCGCTGCAACTCAGCCTCACTGGTATCATGGGATGCCATGGCAGCCAGCAACTGAGGATGCTGCATCAACTGCTCCTGCGTGGGCGCCGATACAGCAGCTGGTATAACCTCCGGCAGATGCCCGGTCATTTCAACATCCCGCATATCCGGGTGCAGGCCCAGCAGCTTCAGCATTTCCAGGTGCAGGGACAAATGCTCCTGCTCCATTTCCTGCATCTCCTTCTGCCCATCATTCAAACGGCGGCAAATCACCTGGTAATCCGCAAACTCCATTTCACCCAGGTCATGCAGTCGCGTGGCATTCTTGTATTCATCCGTAAGCTCCGTCAGACGATTCTGCATCAACCGCATCTTGGCATGTGCCGTCATTACATGGTAACGCAGAGTATCCAGCTGCACCAGGTACTCCCGTTCCTTGGCGCGCATCCTCTGGTAATCTGCCTTTTTGTAACATTCCGCCACCTTCTCCGCAAGCGCGGGCAGCCCCGTCACCGGCAGGGTCAGGGAAAGCCCCAGCCCCCGGTTCGTGACACCAGCTTCACGCACCTGCTTCACATCCGCAGACAGGGACGGGTCCTCCCACAGCCCGGCAAACTCCACCACAGATGAACTGCGGGCAAACTCCAGACGAGCCTGATTCAACTCCGGATTCAGCAATAAGCCAATCTCATGAATCGTTGCCAGCGGCATGGGGTTTCTGCCCTCACACAACTTGCTGGACAGCTGCTTCCACTCTGCCGTATTCTGCTGCAAATCGACAGGTTGAGGAGTATAAACTGAACACGCCACCAGAGCCAGCGGCAACAAACTCCCCAGGTAAAATGATTTTTTCATACTAAAACTGTTTGCTTACGCGTGTACGCGCGTTGGATATTTGCTTGTCTGCGTTGAATTTAGCTCCTGCCTCACCATAAGTAAAGCAAAAAAAACACCGACAGGATGAAAGGCTGCACCGCAACAATGCGGCAGCCCTGCTCAGCCACAGCCCGCACAACTGAAACCAGCAGCATAGGCTGCGCCCTCACTGTTACCGGGGGCGAAACCGCTCTGCCAGGGCACGCGCACGCGGGAAGGTCATCCGGAACAACTGTTCCGGCGTGCGTATATGCTCTGTCCACACATTCCCCTGCACCCCCATGACCAGCGGAGAATCCGGCATCCGGTACTCCCGGACCGTTTCCACAGTAATGACATGTTCCCAAGGCTTGGCAGACTCTGGCGACTGAGGATAATCAAAATAAAAATGCGAATTCGGGCAAAGAATAACCGGCATCCCCAGGGCCAGCACCTCCTTCACTTTTTCCGAACGCCACAGCATCACCCACTGCCCGCGCACCCCATTGCATGCAGCTTCATCCCAGGTGATGGCAGGGTAGCCTCGCTCCTGTACATAATCCACCATCTCCTGCATGAACACCCGCTGTTGCTCCCGGCTCAGCATGGTTTCCTCCACCTCATCCCCGCCCAAGTGAATGGGTGTCCCCGGAGGGAACAGATTCATCAACTCATCCAGGACATCACAGACAAAGCGTTTCACCTCCGGCTTTTCCACCGCCAGTACATCGCGCCCCAACTTGCACCCGGGCGGCGGCTCCAACGCCAGCTCCGGATACGCCACCAGACAGGCATACGCATGCCCGGGCATATCAATCTCCGGAACCAGCATGATACCCCGCTCCGCCCCATAGGCAATGAGTTCCCTCATCTCATCCTGCGTGTAGAAACCACCGTACAACTCCGGAAAATGCCGTCCTATCTCGTGGTCGCGCCAATTCCATTCACCTGCCAGCAGGCGCTTTCGCCAGGCACCCACGGAAGTGAGTCTCGGGTAGCGTTTGATTTCCAGACGCCAGCCCGGACCATCCGACAGGTGCAGATGCAAGCGGTTATATCGCAGTTCTGCCATGCTGTCCATGAACTGCCTGAGTACCGCAGGCTCAAAAAAATGCCGGGACACATCCACATGCAGTCCCCTCCACGCAGGAAACATGTCTCCTCCCCACGCCACGCTGAGCATCACCATTAACAAAAGGATTATTCTCATACCAGTGTCTCTAATTGTCAGAGAAGAATACCAGAAACCCACCGCAACGCAAGCTGTTTCTGTCTCATCCCCATCCCTGAAATACGCCATAATCACGCGGAATTTCCCGCCCCTCTCCCCAGGCTTACAAACGGAAGAAAAAAGAGCCCAGCAGCAGAATTTTCCGCCTTGACTCATCTGGGGGAGATTTGGTATAGTGGAAGAGTTGTACAAAGTCGTTTACAACCGTTCTACGTCCTACTTTCCAAAACCATGAAACTTCACCTGAACCTTTCCCTCCGCCGAGCACTGCTCGCCGCCATGGCTCTCGTCGCCACGCTGGCATCACCAGCCCAGGCCGGTCTTGCAGATGAACGCTACGACCTGCAATACTATCTGGATTTCAGCTACAACAGAGGCATGTTCACCGCAGGTGCCAGCAATATCAAGGTGTTCTACAAAAATGGCGGGGGTGCCAGCAACCCGGTCATTGCCATCATGCCCAATCTGGACAGTTTCGGCAGCAAGGGCGAACTGTTGCCGATTGTAGGCTTCTCTGACGCAGGTGGTTCCGGTCTGATTGCTCCCCAGTTTCTGGAAAGTGCCGCTCACTGCGGTGAAACAGACGTAAGTTTCGTGACTCAG
>JAZRJB010000009.1:0-14640 GCA_045645565.1 Akkermansia sp.
TTGGGAGAGGGGGAAGTGGCAATGCACTTCCCCCTCTCCCAAGTCGTGTCTATGCATTGACCAAATTTTTGGTCAATGCCTCTCTTCAAAATCCGATTTCATAAAAATACAGGTTTTAATGAATTCATAGTTGACTATTGAACTTACCGCCCCGCCAGTAGGCGGGGCTCAGAATTCCGCTCGCCTGCGGCTCGCCAAATTCCAATCTATCGGGCAGCTTTCTCAAACTTTGGGACACGTGTGTGCCCAACTCTGCCGGATTGAACAGGAAGTAGAACCACCCGCCGCTATCAGACCGCTGCCTTCTTCTTACCCTTTTTCTTCCCCTTCATGCCTTTCTTACCCTTCTTCACCTCAGCAGCCTTAACCTTCTTCACCACAGCAGCCTTAACCTTTACCTCCTTACCGGTTACAACCGTTTCCAGCGGCACGCGGATAAAGCCAATACCGCGGTAATTCGTATTGCCGTTCGTGTGGCTGGTTTCGTAGATAATGCCCACGTGGTCGGGGTCAGTCATGGCAATGCAGGAGTAACCGGCACAACCGCGCACATCATACAGCACACCATCATTCCAGGTCACGCCGCCATCCCGGGATGCACGCACCGACATATTGCTGCGCCCGTGAATCCACGGATTCGAGAACAACAGCACACGACCGTACTTCTTCGTATTCACAGAAACAAGGGATGCCTGGCAAGTGGGGTCATTGAGCGTCTTGCTGTTAGACTCATGAGCCTTCCATGTTTCGCCCATGTCACTGGTCACAAAGACCATACGCTTACCACCGTAGGCCTCATTGCGGCAGTTGAGCATCAGAGAACCATCCTCCAGCTCCACCACCTGGCATTCAGAGGTCTTGGCGGGCACGCCCGTACCCATCTTCCAGGTTTTGCCACCATCCTTGGAGTAGCAAATCGTACTCCTGCAATTCGGGGTGGCATTATGCTGCCAAATCTGGGCGGGGAACACAATCGCACCAGACTTCGTGCAGATACCATTACCGGGGCCGGCGAGAATCAGGTTCCATTCATCCTTCTTCACCTGCTCCGTTACATTCATAATCGGGCTCCAGGTCTTACCCTCGTCATCAGAATACACCATTTCCCACTGGCCGGTCTTATCAACAGCCGTTCCCGTTCCGGAAGCATTGATAGCGCGGGCACCAGGCGCAAAGTGGCAGGCAAGCGCCTGCATCCAGATGCGCCCCTTCTTATCCTGCAGAATGCAGGGGTCACCGCAGCCATTTGCCATACCCTCACCCGAATCCATGTTCACCGTCGGGAGCGTCCAGGTCTGTCCACCGTCCGTAGACCGCACCGCCGCCACGTCAATATCCCGGCAGAGGTCCACCTCGTTATCATAACGGGCATCAAAACAGCCAATCAGCGTGCCCTTCTTCGTCTGAATCAGACCAGGAATACGGAAAGCAGCGCAATCGCGGGCTGCGCCCTTCAGCTGCCCCACCTTTTCACCGGGGAATGCCAGCATAATGCCGATACGCTGGGAAACCGGCTCCATCTCAGGCTCAAAAGACTTACCTCCAATGGTCAGCTTCACGTTCTTGATGGTCACCTTGGAACCGATGATGGATTTCTCACTAGGTTGAACATCCAGCCAGAGGTGGTTCTCACCGCCCTGGAGCGCCCGGGTGGAGGTAATGACCACCTTGCCATTGTCATCAGGGCTGGCAGAGCCGTACTCCACGTCACCCTTCACATCCATACCATTCTCCTTACCACCGCGCAGGGAAATCTTCTCCACCTGGTCAGGATTTTCCAGCGTAATCTCCAGAGAATCCACCGCCTTCGGTTTTTCACCGCCTTCGGTTTCCACCAGCAGCTTCATGGCCGGATTATACATGGCGCGTTTCATCAACGGCCACACTCCAGGGTTGTGAGCCTTCACCCCATTCACCTTCATCGGGCCCACCAGCAGCATGAGGTCATCCACAAGCACACCTGCACCATCAGGAGTATTCGCCACCAGCTTCAACCCGGTTGCACCAGCAGGCAACTTGCCAGTCACCTTGTTGTGGAAACCACCTGCGCCAATCTTCTCAATCACCTGCAGTTCCTTATCTCCCTGCGGGGTCGTAGCCATCACCACCAGACGGAAGGGGTCTTTCTTTGTCCACCGCTCCACCCAGAAGATAAACCCAGCCTCCTTGGCCAGCTTTTCCTTCAACTTGAGGGTAACGGACTTATTCTCGCCGCCCAGAACGCGCAGCGACTTACCACCCGTCCGGGCCTTTTTGTAAATCTCTGCATGACCAGCCGCTGCCGTCAGATTTCCATACTCCACCGCCCCGCCGGTCAATGCACCATGCGGCAATGCTTCAAAACTTTCCACGCCAAATGCCAGCCCACACGCCAGCATGGCAAATATCGATTTTCTGAACATGTGTGCATTTTACCAAATGCCGCCACATGATTCAAGCAGGAAATCAAAGAAATCAAAGCACAAGCAGGCGGCGCAACATTTCTGCCAGTTCATCTGCCGGCATCTGCACCATTTCATCCTCAGTCAGTCCGCTCTTCTGCCGCCAGCGCACAATGCGACTCAGCAACTGCAAATGCCACTCCGGAAACTCCTCCGGCACCACCACCAGAAACACCAGATGCGCCACGGAGCCCTGCCAGTCCACCCCGGCAACACTGCGGGCCAGATACACCGCCGGCTGCCCAAGCCCGAACACTCGGGCATGCGGAATCGCCAGCCCGTACCCCAGGTAGGTGCTGTCCTGCGCCTCGCGGTCCAGTGCTGTGTTCACCAATGTCCGTTTACGCCAGCCGGTCAGCTCTGCCAGCTCCCCAGCCATGAGACGCACCATGTCCACATGGCTTTCCCCGGCGGGCAGTTCATCCGCACGCACCCACACCAGCGTCTCATTTCTCAGCTCAACGTCATACATAGCACTGCGCAGCATACCATGCCCAGCTACAGAATGCAATCTAACAGAATGATTATGACAGATGCCTGAGCATCTTCATCCCCTGTCATCACGGGCTGAAAAATAGCCACTACCCGCCGCCAATGCCCCCAACCGGCTGAAGACAGCCACACGCGCGGGGGCTATCCCGCTCTGCAGCAGCACCGCACTGGCACACCCACCCGGCGCCATGCTGCAGAAAGCCGTCTCATTCAGACGGAAGGGCAAGGCCTCCTCCAATTCATCCTCCAGCACGCACTCCAGACGGTGTGAATCCTCAGCACCCCGGGGCAATGCCACCAGCAGCACATGCCGGGGGCCCTTCCCTTCACCCTCCACCTCAACCAGGCTGCGGATCTGCCCCAGCCAACCGAAATCATCCACCGGTCCGGCAGCATAGCCCAGGGAGGCAAAACGGTCGCCCGGCGCAGAACCACGCGGGCGGATGGCATCATACAGGTGGTCATAATACTCACCCCCAATGTAGAAGAACTGCCGCCCGCAAGCCAGCGCCTCTGCCACCACCTGCACCTGCTCCGCCAGCGGTACCACCGGGCTGCTCACATAACAATGCGGAACCAGGTCCTCATCCGCCAGGTCCAACCAGTCTGCCAGCTCCGCCGACAACCGACCCTCTGTGGCCGATTCACCGGCAAAAAACGCATACGGCAGCAACACACTCCCCGGCTTCCGGAGACACAGTTTCTCCAGGCAGCCCAGCATATCCAGCGCGCAGCCACTGCCCGTGCCGCCGGCCGCAGAGAAAAACACATGCACCTCCAGCTGTTCAACACCCTCCACCATGGGTTTCAGCAGGCGCTGCACCGCCTCCCAGCTCTGCAGCAGCAGAGCGCGCCCATACCGCCGCCAGCCACCAGCCCCGCTCAGCCCGTTCAACGCCTGCTCCACCTCATACACTGGCACTTTCAGCGCATCTGCCACCTGCCAGCGCATCCCCGCCACACAGCTCTTCAGTTCCGGGTTCTGCTCCATCTCATTCAGGCTGCGGGCCTCTGTCTTGAGATTCAGGAAAGGAATATCCGCAGCAAGTTCCTGCCATTCGGGGCTCTGCACCACATCATCAACCGCATCCAGATACAGACACGCCATGTCATCCCCCACCGGGGGCATGCCACTTGCTGCCAACGCCCGCCGCCAGGCCAGCAATACCTGCCCGCCTGTGCCGCCAAGACCAATGAAAATCGTCCGTTTCTTCATGTCACTGATAGTAGATGCTCCTACCTTATCCGCCAGTATAGCACAACTACCTGTCTCGTCAACTATTTAATACTTCGAGGAGCGTTTCTGCCCACATGTGTCCCAAGGATTTTGTAATCGTCTGATTTTTCAACATCTTTTTGGGACCAGCCCCCCCTCACCAGCGTGCAGAAGCAGCTCATTTCTGAGCTTTACCCCACGATTGGAAACAAATCCATCCATATCAGCGAACGCGGCTTGACTTCCACTCAGACGGTCGGAGTATAGTGAGAATACGAAACCAATTCAGTACAGCACTGTACCTACAGCCGGCATCAGCTACAGCCTTGGGCTTTACTTTCTTGAAACCTTCAGCAGCTTCAGAATCTTCTTTGTGCCATTCATCATCGGCTCATTGCGCTCGGCAGCAGGCTTGGCATCGAGCTGTTTTTTCAGCTTCAAGGCAGACTGAGCCGGCGTCTCGCCTTTACCATTAGCCAAATCCGGGGTTGCGCCGCCCTTAATCAAAGCGGCAGCCACTTCTGCCTTCGCGTAGATGGCGGCAGAATTCAGCGGGGTTTCCTCATCTGCCACACCGAATCCACCGGTCAGGTAATTGATACGCTGGGCAGAAAGCGTATGATGCGCCACTTCATTCGGGTTCTGTTTCTGGTCCGGGTCAGCGCCAGCCTTCAGCAGCATCTGCACCCCGAGGGGAGAATTGGCATTCACCGCCGCAAAGACCGGCGACCAGCCTACGTGGCTCCACATGCGGACATCAGCCCCTTTCTGCACCAGTCGGTCAAACAGTTTTCTCACCCGCTTATCCTGGTTCTTCTTATCCTTCTCTCCCCGTTTCTGCGTTTTCTTAAGCCCCTTGGCCACCACGCCCCGCATCGATGCCGGCACACCCTCCATCATATCATTCCTGCTCACATCCTGGGAATGCGTCGGAAAATAAAACGCCTCCAGAGCCAGCCCGCCATGGTAATTCGGGTCTGCTCCGTGGTTAATCAGCATATCCATCAGCGTCTCATCCCCCATCTTACATGCCAGATACAGCGCCGTCACAACCACCATGTCATTCTGCTCTTTGACGCAGACATTCAGATCCGCACCCTGGGCAATATACTTCTTTACCGCCTCCACCAGCTTCCTGGGGGCTTTATCCTCCGGCAGCGTATTCATGCCAAGCAATTTCCGACCACCTTGCTCCAGCATGCACTCCACCAGCTCCCGCCCCAGGCGGCTGGCCTCATCATCACTGACCTCTGCCACCTTGATACTGGATTTCAACTTGGCTTTCTTGCGCCACGGCTGTGACAAAATCTCCTGCCTGGCTGCCACCATGCCGGAACCATGTGCCGCCAGCAGCCATTTGCGCGCCTGGCTCTTATCAGCATCTACACCATCCCCTGTGTTATATGCCTCGTACAGCTTGTAGCAGATTTCAGCAGTCTTATCCTTCCGCTCATACAGCTGCTGAAACTCCTGCGGAGTCATGGCGGCGGAAAGATTGCCCAGAAGTATCATCAATGAGAGGGTGAAACGCTTCATATTGCTCAATATACCATCCACCTCATTGCAAGTCAAGCTGTTTCCCCGCGGGCTGGTGCTGCCCGCCACATGTGTCCCAAAGATTATGGAAAAATAGTCCTAAACAACATAAAGGCATAGTATTCTGTGTGAAAATTCGTAGCGGGGTATCAGACGCCTCACCATCGGCAGTAAGCTTTCATTTGTGTCTCTATCGTCGTAAGCTACTAACTTTCAATTTGTCAATCGTAAATTGTCATTTGTAAATCCACGTGTCCCAAAACTTTGGGACACGTGTGGCTGCCCACACTATGGAGATTCTGCTTTCGCGTTCTATCGCTCGGCGGTTAACGCCTGCCCGGTTTCCCGTTCTTCAGGAGGTTAATCTTATCACGCAGCACAGCAGCCACCTCGAAATCCAGGCGGGCGGCGGCCTCGCGCATTTCCTTCTCCAGGCGGGCAATGGTGGCAGCCACATCCGGCGCATCCTCCCCTTCTGCCGCCATGAGGTCGCCGAAGGCATCGTCCTCCAGTTCCTCATCCGGGGTATAGAGGCGCAAGGTACTCTGGTCACCGCGGCTCACGCTGTGCGGGGTTATGCCATGCGCTTCATTATAAGCCTGTTGAATAGCGCGGCGGCGGTCGCTTTCCTCCACCAGGCGGCGTATGGAATCCGTCACGACATCACAGAAAAGCACACATTCGCCATGCACATGGCGGGCAGCGCGACCGGCGGTCTGCACCAGGCTGGTCTCGTTGCGCAGGAAGCCCTCCTTATCCGCATCCAGGATGCAGACCAGGGAGACTTCCGGCAGGTCAAGCCCCTCTCGCAGCAGGTTGATACCCACCAGAATATCCACCTTACCCGCGCGGAGCTTGCGCAGAATCTCCACGCGCTCAATGGCATCCACATCTGCATGGATATACTCCACCTCCAGCCCGACCTTGCGGAGGTAATCCGTCAAATCCTCAGCCGTGCGCTTGGTCAGGGTGGTGACCAGCACACGCTCGCGCACGGAGACACGCTGGCGGCACAGCTCAATGGTCTTATCAATCTGGCCATCAAGCGGCAGCAGGGTGATTTTCGGTTCCAGCAGGCCGGTAGGGCGGATGAGCTGCTCCACAATGAGCGGCTGGGCCAGCCCGGCGGGGTTGAAGCTTTCCACCGTAGCGGCGCTGGAATGCGGCGGCACGCGCAGCTCACTGAGGTGGTGGAAGAACACCCCGCGGAACCCTTCCGGCGCGTGGGTGATGGCCTGGCTGGCCTCGCGGCTGCGGGCGTGGGTGTTGCCGCGCTTTGCCTTGAGCACGGGAATGTAGCTCTTGTTCCCCGCAACGCAGTTCACATATTCAAAAGGCCCCGGAGTGGCTGAAACATAGACCACCTGCGCCTGGCGGTTCATGAATTCATCAAACCGCAAGGGCCGGTTATCCAGGGCCGAGGGGAGACGGAACCCGTGGTCGATGAGCACCTGTTTGCGGGAGCGGTCGCCCTCATACATGCCGCCAATCTGCGGCACGGTGGCGTGCGATTCATCAATGATGGTGAGGTGGTCTGCCGGGAAATAATCCTGCAGCGTGGAGGGGGTGCTGCCCGGCGCACGACCAGCCAGGTGGCGGGAGTAGTTCTCGATTCCCTTGCAGAAGCCGATTTCATTGATGAGTTCCAGGTCGTAATCCGTGCGCATCTTGAGGCGCTGCGCCTCGATGAGCTTGTTGTTCTTCTCGAACCACTCAACGCGCTCAGCCAGTTCCTTGCGGATGGACTGAATGGCAGGCAGGCGCTTTTCCGGGGCAGAGACATACTGCTTCACCGGGAAGAAAAGGTAGCTCTGCAGCCGCTCGCGCACCCGCCCGGTGCCGGCATCAATGAGCGAAATGGCATCAATCTCATCACCGAAAAACTCCACGCGGATGGCCTCACCATCGCTCTGCGCCGGGTACACCTCCACCACATCTCCGCGCACGCGGAAACGCCCGCGCTGGAAATCGTAATCATTGCGTTCAAAAAGCAGCTCTGCCAGACACGCCAGCATGGCATCGCGGTCCATCTCCTGCCCCACATGCAGCGAAAGCGTCAGGTTGCGGTAGTCCTCCGGGGCGCCCAGACCATAGATGCAGGACACGGATGCCACCACAATCACATCCCGCCGCAGAAGCAGGGAGCGCATGGCATTCAGACACAGGCGGTCAATTTCCTCATTGATGGCGCTGTCTTTCTCAATATAGGTATCCGTGCTGGCAATGTAGGCCTCCGGCTGGTAGTAGTCGAAGTACGAGACGAAGTATTCCACCGCATTATGCGGGAAAAAGGCTTTCAGCTCCGAATACAGCTGGGCAGCCAGGGTCTTGTTATGGGAAAGCACCAGCACCGGTCGGTCCTGAGCCGCAATGAGATTGGCCATGGTGAAGGTCTTGCCCGATCCCGTGACACCCAGCAGACACTGGTGCCTGTTCCCGGCATCCAATGATTTGAGGAGCTTGGCAATTGCCTGCTCCTGGTCCCCGGAGGGTTTGTAATCTGTTACAAGCTGGAATATCGACATGGATTCACAATCGCGCCCTGTTTCTCAACGCCCCAGCCACCCAGGCAAACCACGGTGTTGCCCCGCCCGGTGCCGGCGTCTACACACACACGGTACCCGATTCATGCGCCAAAGTCAACGAAAAGAACGCAGAATGGGACGTGCGGGCAACGCCGGAACACAAGGGGGAGGCGGAATCCTCAACTCAGAAGGAACGGGAGGCGCTCACCTGGATTTGCTGCTCCGTGGCGGCATCCCGCATTTCAAACAAGTAAGCAGCATTAGCCGTCCAGCTGCGGGTGATGACCCAGTCTGCCCCCATATTCAGCTGCAGCGAGCAACGCCCGGGGTGCGTTTCCTCTGCCACAATGGAGCCCGCGGGGCTGCTACCCACCACCCTGGCGTGCTGGCGGTGAATATCCAGCCCGAGTTTCAGGCTGGCATGGGGAATCAGATACTGCCCCTGGGGCAGGGAAAAGCTCTTCCGCACATCAGCGCCAATCAGGAATGCCAGATTTCTGTGCCCCTGCTGGTCAGCGTAATCAAATTCAGTATACCCGTATTCGCGGAATCCCTCCATGGAGGATGTGGTGAATTCAATTCCGGCAAAGGGGGTAATGGTTACGCCCTGCCGCAAGCGGTATTCCGTTGAGGCAGTGAGCCCCATAGACCAGGCGCTTTCATCCCAGCGCCCTGTGACCACATCCCCATTCTTGAGCCCGGCGCGCCGGCTGTGGCAGTCATAAGTTCCGTAGCTGATATAGCCTTCCAGCGTGATGCTGTGGCCATACACCTTCCAGCCGGCAGGTTTGCAGCGCCCATACACCCCCAGCTGAATCCCTTCCGTATCTATCTTACCGGCTGAGTAGTAATAATTACCATGGTTAGGTATCATGGTGCCATCACTATAACCCAGGGCAGCACCCACCACGGCGTTGTACGGGCGCAGGTATGTATCCAGCCCCACGGCATAGCCCAGTGTATTGGCATCGTACCCGGTGCGGCTCCCGGTGGAGGCGCGGTCCAGGCAGCTGAAATAGCTGGTGAACCAGGCATTCGAGCGCCCCCGGCGCACATCATTGGCATGCCCCAATGCGGTGTTGCCAAAGGCGCGGGTAGTGGCAGCCACCGCCGCCAGGGTATTGGCAACCCTGCTGGCATCCATCGCCTGGTTCTGAACTGCTATCCGCTTGAGATCATCCAGCCTGATGGAGATGGCGGGCGCGGGCGCAACGGATTCCTCACCAGGCGCCTTTTCCGGCTCTGCCTCGCTGGGTACAGTCGGGGTTGTATCAAACTCATCATCCAGAATCAGACCGGCGGCCATGGTGGTCAGGTAATCATCCACCACCACCAGGTCACCCGTGAGAAACAGTTCGTACGTATACCAGACCAAACCGTCTGCCAACGCAGGAAGATTCTCATAATCGATGACATACGTACCGCCCATGCTTCCGGATTCCACATCAATCAGGCGCAGGGTGGCGCCTCTGGAAAATTTCTTTGCCAAATCTGCTGCTGTGCCATTCTGGTATGCCAGTTCAATGTTGACGAACTGGGCGTAGTTGGCATGACCATCCAGCTTGAGCTGGGAGAAATTCGTACCGCCTGCGGTGTTAGCTCCTGCAAAATTGAAACCACCGGCTGCATTGACATTGAATTTCAAATGCGAACTCCGGCCATTGTTCTTGAGCAGTTCCACCTCCCGGAGGGTGAGGCTGCCGTAGCTCCCTGGTGCGCCCACTTCCAGAACGCTGCCCTGCATCCGCAGATTCTCCAGGCGGCCGGTGCCCTTGATGGTGCCACCCACCAGCGGGCGTGTCGACAGGTTCAAATGCTTCATCGCTTCCTGCCCGGTCTGGATGACGATGGTGTTCTTATCCCTGTAAACATTGTTCACCACAAATTCGGCCGTATACTTCTTCTGCTCGCCTTCTCCAAGACTCAGAACCGCATTATCCAGCACCAGCGTTGCATTCTCCATATCAATGGCATATTCTGCATGGGCGCGGGTGTTCTTCAGGGTCACGGTGCTGCCGGATGCCAGTTTCAGGACATCCACCCCGCGGGCAAAGCGCATCTCACCATTCACCACCACGGAACTGCCTGCCAGATTAAAATTCCCCAGGTTGCCGCCGCTCAGCTGCGTTCCATTGCGCAATTCCAGCACCACCCCTTCAGTCCCCTGCAGCAGCACCTTCGGTTCAGTATCCAGCACCTTGCTCGCCAGCGTCTGCGCGGTCATGCCCCCGGCGTCTATGCTCACCCCGTGCGCTATGATAACATCGCAACTATCAGCATTATCCACCATCAGAAATCTTTCCCCGGAAATCACCAATGGCGACACAACATCACTGCTGACCACCTCATGCTTCAGCTCGCAGGACTGACCATACACGGAGGAGTTCACCAGCACCATCTCCTTCACGTAGTTCTCTACCCAGTACCCGGTGCCTCCCAGCTCCAGTACGGGGTTCCCGGTGTGCAGAGTTACTGCCTGCGCCGGCAGGCTCAGCATAACGCCTGCGGATATCAATGATAATGGTGCTAAATACTTCATGTTACTTTGTTATGAAAATGCGGCGCGGCAATCCTACCAGATAAACTTTTTAATTCAAGAGTATAATTATTTACAGACGCAAAAAATAAAGATATGTTAACCTTCACCCGGCATGTCCCGGTGCAACCTTGACAAAAGCCGGGTAATACTCCATCATAGCCAGCGTTATGTATATTCCCACGCAGGAAGAGAGATACAGCAAAGTGGCCCGGCTTACCCTGCTGCTGTGCATCATGGTGCCCTCAGCCGTGGTGATGTGGCTGGCAGAGATAACAGACCTGCTCACCTGCTGTTATTCCTTTCTGCTGCCGGTAGCCATGCCGCTGGACTGGCTTGGGTTCAACAAAGTGGCAGCTATCTGCATATCAGCCCTGATTCAGGGGATTCTGTTTTTCTGGCTGGCAATCAGCAAGAAACTGAGCGCCAAGACAAAAACGACCATCGCCGTGACCTGGGGAATGAGCTTTGCGCTGATTCTGCGCATTCTCATTGCGTACTCAATATACCGCGCAGTAAGAGGCGCTTAAGCCAGGCGGGTGATTTCAAGCTGGCGCACCATGCACTGGTTGGTATCGCCATCAGCATTGACGCAGCGGGGCGTATAACAGAGGGAGAAGCGGTGGTTACCCGCCGGCAGGGTCAGCCTGACAGCGGCAGAACGCACGTAATTCTCCCAGCACCCGGCTTCAGTATTGTGAGGCAGCACCATGACCCCGGCAAACTCGCCATTCACCTGCAACTCACGCAGGGCGCAGGTATCACCATCGCGCAAGGAAGCGGTGGCATTGCAATAAAACACACGCAGAGAGTACGTACCTTCAGCCAGCACAGCCTCTTCAAAATCAAGGCGTGAGGTACACGGGCGGGTATCGAGCCAGGCCTGCCCCTGCTCCACATCATATTCAGCAGATTCGCCAATGCGGTGCGGGTTGAGCACACGGCGGCAACCAGGAGCCGGGCACTCAAAGGGGCTGCTGAAACAGGAAGTCGTTGTCTCATTCACCGCCTGCACCGTATACTCATTGTAATAAGCCTTACCTGGCGGCAAGGGGCACTGGCAATCAAGGGTGGCAGAAAAAGCCACTCCGTTGCGGAACACATTGTAACTGGAAGCCCCCGGCACGGGGAACCAGCGCAACAGGCGCGGTGAGGGGGAATCCCACTGCGGCTCAGGCAAATCCTCCTGCGCCCGCGGAACCTGCAACTGCTGCTGCCGGGCCTCCTCATCAACCGGCATAAGCTCCAGCTCAATCTGGATATGCCCTTCTGCATCAAGCGGAATAATGGGGGAATCCGGTTTGCCATTCACCATTACCGACCACACCTCCGTACCATATCCATTGATATGGATATCCAGCACCATGTTACGGATGCGCACCCCGGTGAGCCAGTGGCTCCCGCGGTAAGCATGCGGCACACAGGGCTGAATCACCAGATTATCCCCCTCGAACCTGATACCGAACAAGGCGTAGTAGAACATGCCCAGCATGCCGGCCACGCTCCACAACTGGCGGTCAGAGTTCTGGACCGTGCTGCCAGCCTCACCGCTTTCTGCATGGAAATTCTCCTTATTCGAGCCAAACGCCATGACCGCCCGCAGCAAAGATGACATTGAGAACGCAGCCGATGCCGAGTCCTGCACATCTGCATGAGCCAGCAGCACATACGCCTCCACAAACGGCCACACCGTCCGGTTGTGGTATACCTTCTCCTGGCGTGATTTATACGGCGTGAACACCGGCGTGCCAAACGGGGACCGCGGCACATGCCGCAAAATACCGGCCGCCTGGTCACCACCCAGCCCGCACAGCACCGCCAGAGAGGTTGCCAGCGCATCCACGCGGTCATCCAGGTAGCCTTCCGCCGTGCGCATCATCCCGAAATGGCAGGCACCGGGGCTCCAGAAACACTCTTTGATATCCGCCGCCAGAGCAGCCGCACTGGCGCTCATGGCAGCCGCCTCCTTCTCACGCCCCAGCTCGCGCAGCATGCGCACCAGCAACTGGCGGCAGAGATAATGCAGCACATTGGTGCCAAAGGCGAATGAAGCGCCGATATCCGCCGGGGTCATCCAATCCGGGTAACTCTGCTCCCGCCAATCGATGAACGACGTCTCGCCCCGCTTGAGCAGCTCATCAGCCGGCAGCACAGCCGCATCCTGCTCCAGCGTTGCCAGCAGCACCCCGGCACACCAGCTCAGCCACTGGGAATCTCCCTGCACCTGGTACACAGCCCAAGCGCCCAGCGCCCACGCCACGCGGTCCGTTGAAACCGGCCAGCCACCGCCCGTGCCGGTATCCTGCTGCACCACACCAGCCTTCACCCGTGATTCCAGGCTTGCGCGGGTGGCCTCAGGCTGAAGCTGAGCCGCGCCCAGCGCCGCTGCAAAGGCAATATCGCGGGTCCACACAGATGACCAGTTTGCCCCAGCCACCAGCAAGCCCGCGGGGGTCATATCAGCCAGCAACTCATGCACCGCCAGGCGGTACATGGCCTGCAGCACCGGAACCGAACTGCGCACCCCCGGGCACCCCGCTGGCAGAGACATGGGAATCTCCACCTCGCGCACCTCCCCATTGCGGGAAATGCGCAGGCAGGTCTGCGACACCAGCTCCGCCACCAGCCCCGGTTGTTCCAACCGGGTGCTGGTCAGGCGGTATGAACCGTTGTCAAACAAAAGCTGTTCCGAGGCAGACGCCATAGGCACGCATCAGAGAATAGCACCCGGAACGTAACCCACGCCCTCCGGGAAACGGGTGGCAAGCTCCTCCACCATAGCGGCAAAGGCATCCACCTGCTGGGCAGCCATACCGGTATCACCGGCATTGGCATCGTAAATCTCCTGAATCTCCTCGCGGGTCAGCATCAGGCGGCCATCAGCCCCCAGGCGATCCAGCAGGTCATTGGTGGAGATAAGGCCATTGCGCAAATCATTAGAAACCGCAACAGCATGCTCCTTAATCACCTCATGAGCCGTTTCGCGACCCACACCACGCTTCACAGCAGCCATCATGATGGTTGTAGTCATGAGGAACGGCAGGTAGCGGTTCAGCTCCGTGCGCACCACGGGCTCATACATACCCATCTGGTCCAGCACGGTGATGAATGTCTCAAACAGACCATCAGCAGCCAGGAAAGCATCCGGCAGCACACAGCGGCGCACCACGGAGCAGGACACGTCGCCCTCATTCCACTGGTCGCCGATAATGCCGCCAATCATGGTGAGATGCCCCTTCAGGATGGCGTGGAAACCGTTCACGCGCTCGCAGGAGCGGGGGTTCATCTTGTGCGGCATGGCGCTGGAACCGGTCTGCCCCTTGGCAAAGCCCTCGGTGCAGAGTTCATGCCCCACCATGAGGCGCCAGGTCTTGCAGAAACTGCTCGGGCCGCTGGCCAGACCAACCAGGCCGGAAATAATCTCAAAATCCAGAGAACGGGGGTAAACCTGACCCACATTCATCCACTTGGAAGAAATACCCAGGTGGGCGCAGATGCGCTCCTCAAGCTCGCGCACGGTATCCGGGTTCTTGGCAAAGAGGGAAAGCTGGTCCAGCTGGGTACCCACAGCACCCTTCAGGCCGCGCACGCGGTAACGCTCCATCATGCTCACCCAGGCCCAGGCCCAGTGCACAATCTCCTCACCGAACATGGCCACGCGCTTGCCCATGGTCGTTGCCTGGGCGGCCACATTGTGCGTGCGAGCGGCAAAAACCATATCACGCCAGCCATTAGCGCACTTTGCCATGCGGTCAAGCACCGCCACTGCCTTATCGCGGATAATGTGCATAGAGCGCCAGATCTGCAGCTGCTCAACATTCTCCGTCAGGTCGCGGCTGGTCATACCCTTGTGGATATGCTCGTGACCTGCCAGGTCGCAGAATTCCTCGATGC
>JAZRJB010000010.1:0-25168 GCA_045645565.1 Akkermansia sp.
AGCGGGTAGCCAGCGGACCGCGCACCGCCACCGGAGAAGCCTCATCCATCATCAGCCCCATGGAAAGCAGCTTCACGCCGTGCGCCTGCACCGGAATGAAACGCTCATCCTCACCGGCATCGGGCAGCTCCTTAGTACCGAACATGAGTGCCATGGAAGGGCCGTAGATATCGAGGTCGAGCAGGCCGGTACGGTAGCCCAGGCGCGCCAGCGCCACCGCCAGGTTAGCCGAAACCGTACTCTTGCCCACGCCGCCCTTGCCGGAGGAAATGCCGATGATGTGCTTCACCCCAGGCAGCGGGGTCTTCCACTTGGCAGGGTCATCCTGCATGGCCGCCTTCTTCTCGACATCGGGGTTGTGGTATTCGATATCCACGTTGAGACTCTTCACGCCGGGCATCTCCTTGACCTCGGTCATCACGCTCTGGTACACAAAGCGGGGCACATCCTCATTCTTGCTCTCGATACGCAGTTCAATGCGTACGGCACCCTCCGCGCTCACCTCAATGTTCTTCACCAGACCAAAGGAGACAATATCGCGGCTGAATCCGGGGTACTTCACCGTCGTCAGCGCCGCACGAATCAGTTCAGGCGTTACTTTTGCTTCACTCATATCTATCATCGCCCGCAGGCCTTGCTACTATGCGCCTTCCACCCTGATTTGTCAAGGTGAAAGCCAGCCAGCACATACGTATCCCGGAGATTCGGGGCACATGAGACGCCAGCAAATCCACCCAATGGGATGACTTTTTCTTTACATCCGGGCAACTCTCCTGATAGAATGGGGAATATGTTGAAGAACGCATTGAAAATCTGTGTATTGGCCGGGGCTCTGCTGCCCTGCTGGGGAAGCGGCGTAGTCAGGGAACTGCCTGCGCCGGTGATGACGGGCGGCATGCCGCTCATGGAAGCCATCGCCAAGCGCCACTCTGCCCGCAGCTACGATACCACCCGTGCCATCGATGAACAGACTCTGGCAGACATCCTCTGGGCCGCCTGGGGCAAGGGTCTGCATGGCAAGCGCACCATCCCCACCTCGCGCGGGCTCCAGAACATGCAGCTCTTTGTGCTGACTCCCACCGGCACTTGGGAATACGACGGCATGCAGCACCGGCTGGTTCAAGTGAACGACAAGAACCTCATCCCCCTCTGCGAGCGCCAGGATTTTGTCCGCAGCGCCCCGCTGCACCTGCTCTACACCTGCCTGGATGACCGCGGCGGCGAAAACCATATCGGTTCTGCCTACCAGAATGTCTACCTCTACTGCACCTCGCGCGGGCTTTCCACCGTCATCCGCGCCATGATAGACAAAGAGGGGCTTCATCAGGCGCTCAACCTGCCGGACTCGCACAAAGTCGTCGTCCACCAATGCATCGGCTGGCCGGCCGCCGGCGAGTAAAGGCGCCACATTTCTGCCAACTAAAACTTGCCAATAACGGCATAATGGTGTAAAGTGCGGGGTAGCACAGGTCTGTCACGCACGCTCGCGCGCGTGGTGGTGCGCCAAGCACCGCCCGGTCTGTGCAGAGAACAAAATCCGAACAGCTATGTCTCAGGTAACAAAAACAATCATCAAGTTGTTAATCGTGCTGCTCATAAGCGGCAGCATGCTCTTCATGCCCTTTGAGGAATGGGGCCTGCCGGTAAACCCGATTCAGACGCGAGTCATCGCCCTCTTTGTGTTTGCCGCTCTCATGTGGATTCTGGAAGTCATTCCGATCTGGACCACCTCGGTGCTGGTCATTACGCTGGCGCTGCTGGGTACTTCCAACACCTCGCTCAACTTCCTGAAGGTTGACAAATTTGACAAGCCTGCCATCGAAGCCATCGTAGCCGATGCCTATGGCCCCGGTGCCAATGCCGAAGTGGTCAAGGCCACCCAGGCCAGCGTGGCTGAATCCCTCAAGAAGGCAAGCAACCTCACCCCCGATGTGGTGCGCAGCACCATCAACACCGCTATTCTCAAGCCCGTGGTCAATGGCAAGGCAGATGCCGCAGCCGCCACCGCGCTCAAGGAAGCAGCCGGCCGCCTGTACGATGGCGAGGTGAGCGCCCGTATCTCCAAGCTGGACCTGACCAACCTGACCCAGCAGAAGAGCATCTTTGCAACTTTTGCAGACCCCATCATCATCCTGTTCCTTGGTGGCTTCTTCCTGGCTGATGCCGCCACCAAGTTCCGCCTGGACATTAACCTGGCCCGCGTGCTGCTCAAGCCCTTCGGCACGAACCCGAAGTATGTGCTGCTGGGTCTGATGAGCGTAACGGCACTGTTCTCCATGTTCATGAGCAACACGGCCACCGCCGCTATGATGCTGGCGCTGCTCACCCCGGTGCTTGCCCTGTTCAAGCCGGAGGACCGCGGTCGCGCTGCTTTCGCACTCTGCATTCCGATTGGTGCCAACGTGGGTGGTATCGGCACCCCCATCGGCACGCCTCCCAATGCCATTGCCCTGAAGTTCATGCAGGAGAATGGCTGGAACGTGACTTTCGGTGACTGGATGATGTTCGGCATTCCGTTTGTGGTCATCATGCTGCTCATCGGCTGGTTCATCCTCATCAAGATGTTCCCGATTGACCAGAAGAGCCTGGACCTTGCCAAGGAAATGAAGGGCAAGTTCATGACCACGCCCAAGGCCTGGGTGGTGTACATCACCTTCATCGTGACCATCCTCCTGTGGGTAATTCCCAAGCAGTACCATGGTCTGGACGCCAACAGCGTGGCTATCATCCCCATTGCCGTGTTCTCCGTGACCGGCGTTATCACCAAGAAGGACCTCAAGTCCATGAGCTGGGACGTACTCTGGCTGGTAGCCGGTGGCTTTGCCCTGGGTGTTGCCCTGGGTGAAACCAAGCTGGCCAACGACCTCATCAACTCCATTCCCTTCGCTGAATGGGACAGCCTGGCACTCATCGTAGGCTCCAGCCTCATCTGCCTGTTCATGGCCACCTTCATGAGCCACACGGCCACCGCCGCCCTGCTCATGCCCATTATGGCCTCTGTTGCAGCCGGCATGGTGGCAGGCGGCGCCATGGACGCCCCGGGGGCCATTGGTCTGCTGGTGACCATCGCCTTTGCCTCCTCCCTGGGTATGGCCCTGCCGATTTCCACGCCCCCGAACGCCATGGCATACGCCACCGGCCACGTGGAGCAGAAGGGCATGGCTATTTCCGGCACCATCCTGTGCCTGATTGGTCTGGCTCTGACCATCGGCCTCATGTACCTGCTGGGTGCAGTCGGCTTCTTCGGCTGATTCAATTAAACTGAGATATAATCCATGCTCCCCCTGCCCGAACAGATACTCGAGCCACTGAAGCGCATCAATGAGGTGTACTTCAGTGACCCCGGGCGCACCATCGAGCTTGCCGAAGGCGAGCAGCTGGTGGGGCAGGGAGAGGAGTGCCGCCGTGTCTACTACGTGCAGAAAGGGTGTTTTGCCGCCTTCCGCCGGGCCGACTCCTACGCCGGGGTCGACCTGCCGGTGGAAAGCAACACCCGCGGGTACGAAGTATTCCGCGCGGAGGAGGGTTCATACGTCTGCGTGCAAGCTTTTTTCTCCCGTTCCTACCACAGTTCCAATAACATTGTAGCGCTGGAGGATTCTGTGGTGACCTATGTGGATGATACCACAGAAGTGGTGGAACCGGAGGTATACGGATGTTTTGAGCGGCAGTTCATCCCGGTTCTGGTGCATGAACTGGCCGCCCGGAACTCCCGCATCTTCACCAAGACCTCTGAGAAGGAGGAAGCCTTGCGCGTGTTGCAGCGTGCAGAAATGGCCAGCACCCTGGCGCAGCTTTCTGCCGGCATTGCGCACGAGCTGAACAACGCCGTGGGCGTGTTGTCCCGCCGCACGGAATTTGTGGCGGACAGTCTCCAGGAATACCTGGAAGATGATGATAAAGACAATGCACAGCTTTTCAGCTACGGATTTGAGGATTCCACCTTCACCTCCGCAAGTGACCTGCGCATGGCTGCGCGCCATTATGAGCGCGAGCTGAAACTCCCGCAGGATGCCGCCAAGGTCATGGCTCACATTTTCCCGGACACGAAAATCGGGGACAAGCAGCCTGGGCGCTTTATCCGCAACCTGAAGAAAAACTACCGGTTCTGGGAACTGGGGCACGATTTACGCGACATGCGCATGGCCTCTAAACTGGCCACAGGTATTGTGCGCGCAGTCAAGCTCCTGGGTGGTGGCAACAGCACCCGGGAACCGGAAGTCAGCGTGGAACAAAGCGTGAATGATGCGCTGAACCTGCTGCACAACAAACTCAAAACCGTGGAGGTAACGACCTCGTTTGCCCCCATGCCCGGCATTACCGCCGACGTCACAGAACTGGTTCAAGTGTGGAGCAACATCATCAAAAATGCCTGCGACGCCATGGACCAGGGCGAAACAGAAACACCGCGAATCCGCATCAGCGGGGCTTGCTGCCACGTGCAGGGAGTCCAGCTGCTGCCTACGGAGTATGTCTCCGTCTCGATTTCCAACAATGGCCCGGCCATTGATGAGGAAAACCTCAATAAGATATTCAATCCCAATTTCACTACCAAGAAGATGGGTCTGGACTTTGGTCTGGGCCTGGGTCTGGCCATTGTGCGCCGCGTGGTAGACAGCTACAACGGCACCATCGAGGTGCGCAGCAATGACCAGGAAACCACTTTCACCATTAACCTACCAACCTCTCAAATTCATGGAAACGCTTAATATCATTTGTGTAGACGACCAGCAGGAAGTGCTGGATTCTGTAATGCGCGACCTGCGCCCGCTGACCTCCCACGTTCGCCTGGAGGAAGCCTCCAGCGTGGCAGACTGCATGCAGCTCATTGACCAGATTGACGAGGACGGCGACCATGTGGCACTGGTTATCTCTGACCAGGTGATGCCCGGCGAAACCGGCACCGAGCTGCTGGGCAGGATTGCCGCCGACCGCCGCTTCGGCAAGACCCGCAAGGTGCTGCTGACCGGTCAGGCCACGCATGCTGACACTATCAACGCCATTAATGACGGGCACATTGACAACTACATCGAAAAGCCCTGGCAGCCCGAGAAGCTGCTGGCAGTAGTGAAGCGCCTGCTGACCCTGTACGTGCTGGATGCTGGTCTGGACCACACGGAATACATGCCTGTGCTGGACACCACCACCCTGTTCTCCAAGCTGCGCTGATTCGATTATGAAAAAAACACTTGCTCTTACCCTGGGGCTTGCTGGCAGCACCATGGCCAGCGAGGCTGTTACCCTGAGCACCAAACCCGCCCCCACCGACTGGGTGGATGCCGTCAAGCAGGCTCTGGTCGTGTATGAAAACAAAGATACCTTTGTGACCAAAGTTGCGCTGACCACCCGCCAGCAGTGGCAGCTGGGTGTTGTGCAGCCCAATGGCAGCAACGGCAACTTCATCAAGAAAGGCGGCACGCCGTATAATGATGAATTCCGCCGCAACTGGATTGGTGCGAATATCTTCATGCGCACCGGCACGCAGTTCCACACCTACGTGCGCCTGGGTGGTCTGCCGGTTCGTGACACATACGTGGCCGGTTACACCAGGAAGAACTACAGCTACACCGGGTTCTATGATATCTGGCTGAAGCAGAACATCTCTGCCGTAAAGGGGCTCACCGTGCGCGCAGGTAAGTTTGCGCCCAGCTTCACCACGGATTTCCGCATGTCCAACGCCAGCATGCCCTGTGTGGAGCGCTCATACGTAGCCAACCAGTTTGCACTGGATACCAACTGGGGCGTGGAAGTGAACTACACCTCCCCGGATAAGAAGAATATTCTCTACGTACAGGTCATGGCCAATGACCGCGCGAGCAACACCTGCAGCCCCGCCCACCGCGATTCCTACACCCGCGGCGAGGGCTTCGAGGGCGAATTCGGCTGGGAAGACAAGTGCTTCGCCATCATTGGCGGCACGCATAAGTTCAATGTATCGGAAAGCGGTTACCACGCCATTTCCGGGGAATACATGCACGACTTCAACAATGCCTACCACAACCGCCGCCACCCGGGTGCCAATAACTACGGCTTTGATTTCAAGGATGCCCTTTCGCTGAGCTATGAGGTCAAATACAACAAGCTCACCTTCACGGCCAACGCGGTAGCCGCCTTTGAACAGCAGGATGGCAACGGCACAAACAACATCGGCCTGCAGCTGCAGCCGGTCTACGCCATTCACCCGAACGTGGACCTCGTGTTCCGCTACAACGGCATGACGGGTCACGGCGCCTGCAAACTGGGCGCAGACCGCTATATCTGCACGCAGACAACCAGCCCCGCCTGGGTTGACAGCCTGCATGCCTTCTACATCGGCGCCAATGTGTATGCCTCCTCCAGGCAGAAAGATGCCGCCAAGATTATGTTTGGCGCAGAATACACCACCGCCCGTAAGGATGGTAAGGATTGCTACAACGGCTGGGAGTTCACCACCGCCCTGCGTTGCAATTTCTAAAAACTGCCTCACAGTTATATTCCCCCAAGCCCCTGCCCGCCTCGGCAGGGGCTTTTTTGGGTATCTCCGGCCAGAATCTTTACCGCTGAGACGCAAAGAATTTTATAATCTTTACCGCCCAGACGTAAAGAATTTCAAATTCTTTCTTGCTACGACGTAAAGAATTTGGTATAAAGGCGACATGAGACAGAATCTTCGCGAGATATTTACAGAACTGATAGCGAGCAGTCAGGAGCAGGAACTCCGAGGCGGCAGCAAACGGGATCTGGAGCTGACAGCACTGGCGGACAAAGTAACCGTCTGTGTCGGCGTGCGAAGATGTGGAAAATCCACTCTGATGCAGCAACAATTCCAGAAGCTGGCCGCCCAGGGAATACCCAGGGAGAATATGCTCATGATTAATTTTGCGGATGAGCGTCTGGCAGACATGGGCAGCACCGGCTGGAATGAGCTTTTCGAAGCATACTACAGCATGTATCCGCATAAGCGAGGGAAAGAAAAGGTGTATTTCTGCTTCGATGAAATCCAGATGCATCCGCATTGGGAACTGTTTGTGGAGCGTCTGCGCCGCGAGGAAAACTGTGAAATCTATATCACAGGTTCCTCCGCTGCTATGCTGAGCAGAGAAATCCACACAGCCCTGCGCGGGCGCTCACTTTCCTGGGAGCTATTTCCTTTTTCTTTCGGTGAATACCTGGAACGCCGGGGGATTCCCCGCAGCGGTCATGGAACCAACCGCAAACTGGCCGTGCAAAATGCATGGGAAGCCTACCGTGAAGAGGGCGGGTTCCCTGAAACGTACGGATTAGCACCAGCATGGAGGATTCGCCTGCACCAGGAGTATTTCGATACCCTGCTTTACCGCGACGTGGTAGAGCGTTACAACGTAAGCCAGCCGCTCGCCCTGAAGCAACTGGCTCGCCGCATGCTGGGCAGCATCGGGGCGCAACTTTCCATCAACAAACTCAGCAACGATTTCCGCAGCAGCGGCATCAGTATCAGCAAAGAAACCATTCAGCAATACATCGCCTGGCTGGAGGATGCCTATTTCCTGTTCTGCATCCCAGCCTGTTTAGCCTCTGCCAGCGAGCGTTTCCGGCTCATGCGTAAAGTATACTGTATCGACCATGCCATGGTGAAATCGCTTTGTGGTACTTTCAGCGAATTACAAGGCCAGTTGCTGGAGAACATGGTATTCCTGGCCCTGCGCCGAAACACTCCTGAAGTATATTACTACAAAACACAGGCCGGCCACGAAGTGGATTTCCTTGCCGTGCATCCCCACACTCACGAAAAGTTACTGGTTCAGGTCTGCGCCAATCTGAGTACCTCCGATACCCGCCAGCGCGAACTGCGTGCTCTGTGCGAAGCCATGGCAGAAACAGGCATGCGCAAGGCTCTCATCGTGACGGAATCAGAAAACGACGAAATCAATACCGAACAAGGTAAAATCATACTCACCGCAGCTCCGGAATTTCTGAGCAGACAGAATTCAGGATTTGATAACTGATTCCCATGAACAGGTGGTGGACGAAGCCTGGTTTCAGCCCGCAGAGCGGAGCTTTACCAGGCTGGCTGCGCGTTTTACACCATGGCCTACCACGGGCCCGGGCGTTACGGCTGACCGAACCTTGAGAAATCACCGCAGCCACCGTAGCCATCGGGGTAGTTTCCCTGCCCATCGGCCTCACCTCCCGGCTTGTCGAGGCCTGCACCTCCCAGACCACCGAAACACCCTGACTGCACTCCTTTCATTTTATGCAAATAAGGAATTCAATTCCCGAAATGCATAGATTTTCACCCAAAAAACAGGTCTTTTTATGCAAAACGGGAATTCTATTCCTGTTTTGCATAATTTTCTTAATTCCAGGCTTGACTATTATCACCAAAACGAGCAGAATAAAGCTGCCGAAGTATGGACAAGAGCGAATACATCCCCCGGAAAGTTATCAGTGATATAAAAGAAATGTCACAGAGCTTTCCCTGCGTATTGATTACAGGCGCTCGTCAGGTAGGGAAATCCACCCTTCTGAAACACATTCTGCCGGAAGATATGACTTATGTCACTCTGGATGATTTCCGGGAATTAAGGCAAGCGCAACAAGACCCCATCGGGTATCTGGAAGAAAAAGGAACTCCGATATGCATCGATGAAATTCAATATGCCCCTGATTTATTTCGTGCCATCAAATTAATTGTTGACCGGGAAGACCGTCCGGGAATGTACTGGCTGACTGGTTCTCAGCGTTTTCACATGATGAAAGGAGCAAGCGAAACACTTGCCGGGCGCGTGGGCATCATCGAACTCTGCAGCCTGTCTCAACAGGAAGCGAGCCGAGAATCAGAAATGCCGGATTTCTTTCCAACAACGGATAGGATGAACGAATTGCTTCCCAACCGCCGCTCGTGCGATATCAATGAGCTTTATAACCGCATCTGGCGAGGTGGATACCCCGCATTGCACCGCAATCTCAACCGCAATCTGAATCACTACTTCGATTCTTACTTACAGACGTATCTTGAGCGTGACGTGCAGGCGCTTACCCAGGTAGGCGACAAGGGAGCGTTTCTGGCGCTGATGCAATCAGCCGCAGCTCGCACGGGGCAGCAGCTGGTATACGCAGACATAGCCAAAGACGCCGGCATCAGCCCCAAAACAGCGAAGAACTGGCTCTCTATTCTGGAAACAAGCGGCATCATCACCCTATTGCCCCCATACGCTACCAATACCATCACACGCCTCAGCAAGTCTCCCAAACTCTATTTCATGGATACCGGATTGTGCGCCTGGCTTGGTAACTGGACATCCGCAGCTTCGCTGCAAAGCGGAGCAATGAGCGGCGCTATTCTGGAAACCTGGGTTTTCGGGCAACTCTACCGGGCTTTGGGCAGCCGTGGTCTTCGCGCCAGTCTCAGCTACTACCGCGACAGCAACGGAAACGAAGTGGACTTCCTGCTCGAATGTAACAACAAAATCTACCCTATGGAAGTGAAACGCAGCAGCAGCCCAACTGCAGGGGACTTGAAAGCCGTGGCGACCATACCCACTGGAAAAGCAGAAATGCAGCCCGGCATTGTTCTCTGCACCGCTCGTGAAATGTTCTCTCTGGGACACGGCCATAAGGCCTTCCCTATCTCAGCCATGTAAAAGTATCATGCGGTGACTCATACCCCCGGGTCAGAATCCAACGGCAGGAACGCATAGCCTACACCGCGTTCCGTAGAAATGCATTCTGCATACATGCCCAGTTTTTTGCGCAGGCGTTTGATGTGAGTATCAAGTGCGCGGGTCTGTGTGGTATCAGAGTGCCCCAGGATGACATGCTGCAGGTCGTAGCGGTCCTGGACTTTTCCGGGGTGTTCCATCAGATAGGCCAGCAGCTTGAACTCGGCAGCCGTAAGTTCCAGGTTCTGCCCATTCAGAGAAGCCTGGTGGGTAATCTTATCTAAGCACAACGCCCTGTACTGAAGCATCACCCTGGAAGCACTGCTGTTCGCCCTGTGCAGGATATTGCGCACTCGAAGCACAAGCTCCTTGCTGCTGAACGGCTTGGTCACGTAATCATCCGCCCCGAGCCGCAACCCCTCCAGGCGGTCATCCAGCTCACCACGCGCCGTGAGGAACAAGGTCGGAATATTCCTGGTGGCCTCATGCTCCTTCATTTCCTGCAGAATCTCCATTCCATCCATTCCGGGCAGCATCATATCCAGAATCACGCAATCGGGCATACTGCTGCGTATCTGCTCCCAGCCCTCGGTCCCATGGTGCACCAGCGTGCAATGCCAGCCCTGCCGTTCCAGATTATAGGCGACCAGGGCCGCGATATCTTCATCATCCTCAACTATAGTAATTTGTACAGGCATATTCTTACTCGCCTTATTATGACCTTCCGGTACAGGCATACAAGAAAACAAATGTGACTTAAAAGTCACACATACTGTGACTTTTGATTCACCATGGAAACCTTGAAAATTTTCCGGCTGTACAATTTACTGAAGATGTCAACCGCAACACAGGCTGACACCAAACAAAAGAAAATACGATATGAAAAAGAATACCATCATGGCACTGGCCCTGGCCATCGGGGCCGCTCCGCTCTCCCAGGCATCTGATTTCAGCCTCGCCTCGCACATGAAGGATGCGTTCAAGGTATTTGACGCAAAGCGAGATCATGCAGAGAATCCCTGGCTGCAGGAACTGACCCTGAAAATGCGCGGGCAATACCAGTGGGGATATCTGGATCCCGCCGGCGGCAATGACCGCGTGAAAGGAGACCGCAACGACAACAACGAATGGCGGCGTTTCCGTCTGGGTGCCCAGGCCAAAGTGCTGAATAACTTCACCATCAAGGGCGTCTGGAATATCGGCGGGCTCGATGCCCGCAGCAAGTTCAGCGACGGGGAATGGGACCGCTCCCACACCGAAGGTACGCTGGATGAACTGACCCTCTCCACCAGAATCAAGCCAGTCACGCTCACGCTGGGTAAGCACAAACCGGCCTACATGGCCGAATACCGCACCTCCAGCGCCAGGCTGATTACGCAGGAACGCTCTGCCCTGGTGAACCAGCTCAAGGCCGAGAAGCTTTATGGTATATCGGTGACCAATGCCGACAAGAAGTCCGAATGGGGTTGGAATGCCGGGCTCTGGCTGAACGGGCAGCGCGATAACTCCTGGCTGGAACCCTCGTTCAACAGCAATGACAATGTGACCCTCGGCATGTCTGTATCCCGCGCCACCGGCAGCAACGGCCGCCTGCAGCTGGACTACATGCACAGCTTCCACAAGGACGGTAATTCAAACCCCGGCTCTGAATACGCCGGTCCCGGAGCACAGGATGTGGTGGCTCTGAGCTGGGAGGGTAAACAAGGGAATCTCACCCTGCTTACCGAGGCTCTGGCCGGTTTCAATGTATACGGTGGCCAGGCGGGCGCTGAAAATGTATTCGGCCTCGTCATCATGCCAAGCTACCGTTTCTCCCCGCACTGGGAAGGTGTGCTGCGCTACCAGCTGGCCAGCGGCAGCAATGCGGTAAAGGGAGACAGCCGGTACTACACCACCAACTCCACATACTCCGGCACGAGCGACCTGCTCCAGGGGCTCTACATGGGTGCAAACTACTATGTATGCCCGGAAAACCCGCACATGCTCAAGCTGATGCTTGGCGCCGAATACCTCAACTCCGCAGGTACTGATGCCAAGGGCAACAAAGGCTTCACCGGCTGGCAGCTCTCCTCTGCTGTCCGCTTCGATTTCTGATAACTCTAACCACTTAACCATAGAAAACACCTATTATGTTCAAGAATCTGTTTATCGCCGCGCTGGGTCTGTGCACACTTGCGCAGGCAGAAACCACCATCACAGGCGCCGGGGCCTCCTTCCCCGCCCCTGTATACCAGAAATGGACCTACGCTTATTCCCAGCAGAACCCGGGTACCCAGGTCACCTACCAGAGCATGGGCTCCGGTGCCGGGCTCAACCAGATCAAAGCCGGCACGGTGGATTTTGCCGGGTCGGATAATCCACTCACGCTGGAACAGCAAAACGAAGCCGGGCTGGAGCAGTACCCCATGCTCACCGGCGGTGTGGTGGTCATCGTGAACCTCCCCGGCGTGAAGAACAACCAGCTCAAACTCAGCCAGGATGTGCTGGCCCGCATTTTCCTGGGCGAAATCACCAGCTGGAATGACCCCGCCATCAAGGCGCTGAACCCGAAACTCAAACTGCCCAAGCTGAAAATCACCGTGGTGCGCCGCGCTGATTCCAGCGGTACCTCGTTCATCTTCACCAATTACCTCTCGAAGATTTCTGCCGACTGGAAAAAGAAGGTCGGCCAGGGGTCCTCAGTGAAGTGGCCGGTGGGCATCGGCGGCCAGAAGAACCCGGGCGTGTGCAACAACGTGGCCCGCACCCGCGGTGCCATCGGTTACACTGAATACACCTACGCGGTAGAGGCCAGACTGGCCTGCGCCATGCTTGAAAACGCCAGCGGTAACTATGTAGCCCCGAACCAGGCCAGTTTCTCCACCTCTGCCGCTGCGGCCGACTGGAAAAACGCACCCGGTTTCTACATGGAGCTCACCAACGTGCCCGGCGCCACCAGTTGGCCCATCACGGGTGTGACCTATGTACTGTTCCGCAAAGATACTCCGGCCGATAAGAAGGCCGCCCTGCGCAACTACTTCATGTGGTGCTACACCAAGGGTGCCCCCACCGCTACGAAGCTCAACTACGTGGCACTGCCGGATTCCGTGGTGAAGCTGGTGGAACAGGAACTTTAAAACTACCCCGTTTTGTTCATATAGAGAGTGATGTCCTCCGCAGGAAAACCTGCGGGGGACTTCTTTTACTACTCAATGGTATGGACGGCACCTCATCGATAAATCGGCAATTGGCGGGGTGCATGTCTGTCGGAGTACGGGACTTCAGTCCCGATTAAACGCTCCATAGGTTAGTTTACAGCAGCAAAAGAGGCAAGCATCCGGATGGACGCTTGCCTGAAACCGGAGAAAAAACTGGCAGGGCACTTCAGCCGGTATGCCTCGTGATGCACCCGGTGCGCAGGTAGATAATCTGCTGGCAGATGTCTGTAGCCAGATCAGCTATGCGCTCGAGGTCGCGCGCCAGACCGATGCAGTCGATGTAGTATTCTGCCGCTTCTGGGCACAGTACACAGGCAGCGCGGGCATGGGAACGATGCTCGCTGCGCATCAAATCCACCGCATCGTCGCGCTCAATCACCTTGTGCGCCAGCAGAATATCGGATGATTCGATGACGGTCAGCGTGTCGTGCAGCATTTCCAGCACCAGATGCTCCATGGGCATAAAATCAAAGATTTCCTGCCCTGTAATCACCGGAAGCGCCGCTACATGCAATGCACGCTCGGCCATGTGGCAGGCAAAATCTGCCATGCGTTCCAGCGCGGCGTTGATTTTGATGCAGGATACCACCGTCCGCAAATCACTGGCTACGGGCTGGTACAGCGCCAGCACCTTCAGGCATTCCTCCTCCAGTCGGATTTCCTCGCGGTCTATGACGGCATCGTGCGCCATAATGCGGCGCGCCAGCTCGGCGTCTCCGTTCTGGAACGCCTTGATAGCCTGGCCTGTCATCAGCTCTACCGCTGCGCCCTGGCTGCATAGCAGCCTGCGCAGATTGGCAAGTTCGTGAATAAAATGGTTTTTCATGATTCGAGTATGTCTAGGTGATCTGGAATGGCATCAGCCAAAACGGCCGGTGATGTAGTCTTCCGTCTGTTTATGGGCGGGGTTGGTGAATATTCTGGTGGTGTCATCGACCTCCACGATGCGCCCTTTGTAGAAGAAGGCGGTGCGGTCGGAGATACGGGAGGCCTGCTGCATATTGTGCGTCACGATGACGATGGTGTATTTCTGTTTCAGCTCCAGCACCAGCTCCTCGATGCGCAGGGTGGCCACAGGGTCAATGGCGCTGGTTGGTTCATCCATCAGGATAACCTCCGGCTCAGCAGCCAGCGCACGCGCAATGCACAGGCGCTGCTGCTGTCCGCCAGAAAGGGCCATGCCACTGGATTTCAGTTTATCCTTCACCTCATCCCACAGAGAAGCACCCCGCAACGCGGCTTCCACACGGTCATCCATCTCACTGCGGCTGAGCTTGTAGTGCAGCTTCAACGGATACGCCACATTATCGGCAATGCTCATAGGGAATGGCGTAGGCTTCTGGAAAATCATGCCCACCCGGTGGCGCAGCGTGAGCAAATCCACATCCGGGTCCAGAATATTCTTTCCATCCAGCAGCACCTCGCCGGTGGCCTTCTGGTTGCGGTAGAGTTCAAAGATGCGGTTATAGATTCGCAGGTGAGTGGATTTGCCGCAACCGCTGGGCCCGATGACGGCTGTAATCTTATTAGCGTGGATATCGAGGCTGTTGTCAAACAACGCCTGGTTCTTACCGTAATGGAAGTTCAGGTTACGGGTGGATATTTTAATGTTTGTTTTCATGGAAGATACAACGGGTTGCAATATTGATAACCAGGATAAAAGCCGCCATGATAAAGGCAGTCCCCCAGCCCATGGCATGCATGCTCTCAAAGGGGGAATTGGTCATATATTCCGTAATGAGCACAGGCGCACTGGCAGTGGGTTCTGTAAAGAAACCGCCAGGCCAGGTATCGGCAAACAGCGCGGTGAACATCAGCGGAGCCGTTTCGCCGCTGACCCGGGCCAGCGAAAGCAGAATACCCGTAGCCAGACCATTGCGGGCACTGCGGCCCACAATGCACAGCGTGGCGCGCATACGCGACATGCCCAGCGCCAGAGCCGATTCCCTGAGCGTATCCGGCACCATGAGCAGCATATCCTCGGTAGTGCGCATGATAACGGGGAACATAATGATTGCCAGAGCCACCGTGCCCGCCATGCCCGAAAAATGCCCCGTGGTCACCACCAGCATGGCATATACGAACAAACCTACCAGAATGGATGGCAGCCCCATGAGCACATTCGCGCAGAACCGCAGTAAATCGGCCAACCGGCTGTTTTTGCCGAACTCAGCCAGGTAGATACCACCGGCCAGCGCCGGCGGCACCGCCAGCAGCGTGGCACCCAGAGTCATCAGCAGAGTGCCGAGCAGGGCATTGCCCACACCGGCTCCGGGTTCACCATAGGGTTTTGAGGGCGCCGTCAGGAACTCCCAGCATAGTACTGGTACTCCATTCTGAATCACGGTATAAAGAATCCACCCCATGCCACCCAGTGCCGCGCAGATGGAGCCCAGAGAGAGGAGATTAAGCAGATGATTCGATAATTTACGGAAGAATACAGGTCTTGGAGTCATATCATGAATAGTGGTTTAAGCGTTTTCGCCTCTTCTGGCGCTGGTGAGAGCCAGGTAGTACCGGGTTAAGAGCTGAATGCTGAAACTCATGAGCAGCAGCACAAGACCCAGCGCAAAGAGCGCACTCTGCTGCAGCCCTGTGGCCTCTGCAAAATTGTTGGCAAGGGTGGTGGCAATCGTTGACCCACAGGAGAACAGCCCCGCGGGGCATTCCATCATGTTACCTATCACAAACAGTACCGCCATGGTTTCACCCAGGGCGCGTCCCATGCCGATGAAGATGCCACCAATGATACCACGGATGCCGTAGCGCAGCACGATATCGCGCGTGGTTTCCAGACGGGTGCAGCCCAGCCCGTAGGCGGATTCACGGAGTACAGGCGGAGTCATGCGGAATACATCACGCATCACCGCGCTCATGTAAGGCAGAATCATAAGAGCCAGGATAACCCCGGCGGTCAGGAAGCCGAATCCGCTACCCTCCTCACCCAGCAGCCAGACACCCCCGGGCAGGCAGGTGATACCCAGGGTATCAGACAGAAAAGGCTGCACGTGTTCCTGCATCAGCGGAACCAGTACAAACAAGCCCCACATGCCATAAATCACCGATGGGATGGCCGCCAGCAGGTCCACACACTGGCTCAGCGGGCGTTTCAGCCACTCCGGCGACTCTGTAATCAGCAATGCCACGGCAAAGGCAGGAGGTATGGCCAGAGCCAGTGACAAGCCTGTGGTAAACAGGGTGCCCAGTATGGACGGCAGAGCTCCATAAATATCCATGGCGGGGTCCCAGTCCATCCCCCACAGAAAGGAAATCCCGAAGTGCTTCCAGGCATCTGCTGAGTGAATCAGCAGCTGGGCAAAAATGCCCACCACCAACAGCAGTGACACGAATGCCCCGGCTTTACAGATTGTGTAGAAAATGGAATCGCGTTTGTGCATAATGTGCAGTTAACTGAAATCAGTTAACCACAGCGCACCACCACACGCAACCGTCCTTCTGTGAAACAAAAGTCACACACTATGTAGCAAAATATTCACCCTTTTTCATACCAGCGGGAAAAGGAGGGAAACGATGAAGATATCTGCCGCCAGGATGATGATATCCATAGGCAGGCCGACCCGCAGAAAATCTGCAAAATGATACCCGCCGGGGCCGTAGATGAGCATGTGGCGCGGTGAGCCGATGGGGGTGGCAAAGCAGCAGGATACCGCAATCATGAGCGCCACACAGAAACAGAGCGGGTCTGCCCCCACCGCCTGCGCGCTGCGGTAGGCAATGGGGAAAAATATGGCCGCAGCAGCCGCATTGCCTATGAATTCCGTAATGAACAGCGCCACGGCGCACACCGCCGCCAGCATCACCAGCGGCTCAGTGCCGCAGAACCCCAGCAGCAGGGTGGCGGCATTCGCCGCCAAGCCGGTCTTATCCATAGCCGTACCCAGGCAGATGGAACCGGCAAAAATCATCAGCACATTCCAGTTAATGCTGGCATGCGCCTGCTGCACCGTGCAACACCGGCAGATAAGCGTGGCAGCAGCAGCCAGAAAGGCCGCCTGCAGCAGCGTCATCACCCCGAACGTACTCATCAGCACCATGGCGGTCATAATGGCACCAGAAGCCGCTGTGCGCCAGCCTACGGGCGATTTATGACGGCGGGTTACATAATGCACATCCGGGCCGAGGTCAGGCGGGGAGCTGCTGTCACTCTCCAGCAACAGGGTATCCCCCACGCGCAGCTGCACCTGCGCCGGTTCCGCCAGGAGCTGCTCCCCCCGGCGCACCACCCCGAGCAGGTGGATATTGAGCTGCGACTCCAGCCCCGTATCAGCCAGCCGCCGGCCAATCAACCGGCTGCCGAAGCGGACATAAGCCTCATGGCGGTGCAGCATACCGGCCCCCGGCCCGAACACGCGGCGGGAGGGGCGGCGATCCGGCAGCCAGCGTTGCAGCAGCTGCATGCTCAGCACCCCGACTAGCAGGCAGAACCCACCCGCCAGCGTTGGCGTGAATATGCTGAGGGTCACCCCGGTCTCCTGGGTATACAACCCTGAAATAATCAGGTTAGGTGCGCTGCCGATGAGCGTGCAGACCCCACCAAGCCCGGCCGCATAGCTCAACGGAATCAACAACCGGCTGGGAGCCACCCGCAACCGGCGCGACCACAAGCGCACCACGTGGATAAACAGGGTTGTAACCGTTGTATTGCCCAGAATGGACGCCAACCCGGCCACTGGCAGCATCAACCGCAGCAGCGCCTGCCGGTACCCCGCCGGGCGCCCCAGAACATGCTTTTCCACCCAATGCAGCAACCCGGTATGCACCAGACCTGCCACCACCACAAAAAGCAACGCTACCACCATGACAGAACTCGAACTGAACCCCGCCAGCGCCTCTCGCGCATCCAGCACCCCGGTGACCAGCAGCACCGCCATGCCACCAAGAAACACAATCTCTGCCTGCAACCGCGTGCAAAGCAGCAGCACAAAAATTCCCGCCGCAGTCAGCAGCGTTACCCAGGCCTGCGCATCCAGGCCAAACATGGCACATTCACTCATGATACTTCCCATATTAACCCAACTGCCATTATATAAAATCCCGGGGCCGTTCGTCAAATCATAACATCATGCGCCCCACTAAAAACAGGTAGGTTCACAAAACGACTTAGAAACCAACAAGTAAGCGGGGCATTGCCTTTGTCGCAATGCCCCGCCCAACTTACTACCTATGAAACTCAGCCTTCCTTTTGCTGGCTGCTGGCGCTCTCTCCTTCACCAGTAGCCGGGCTGGCCGATGTAGTATCGACACCGGAGGGGTGGTCTTCGTTCAAATTTTCTTCATTATTTTTTTCAGGATTTGTTTTATCCTCCTTTTTGGCGGGTTCGAGGTCCCATTCATCCGCGAAGTCATGGATATCCACCTCCTCCTCTTCCGGAGCAGGTTGCGGGAGGGTTTCATCCACCTCATCCAACTTACCACTCCAGAGGAAGCGGCGGCTCTCAGCCAGGAGAACCGGGGTCATCCACACCATGCAGATGAGGTTGGGAATGGCCATGAGGGCGTTGAAGCAGTCTGCAAAGTGCCAGACCACGCTGCTCTGCGGAATCATGCAGCCGATGAAGACTGCCACCACCCACAGCAACCGGTACGGGGTAACGAAACGGTCACCCCCCAGGTAGGCCACTGCCCGTTCGCCAAAATAGGACCAGGCCAGGATGGAGGAGATAACGAAGGTTGCCAGGCTGAAGGTGAGCAACATGGACCCCAGGCCACCTGCTGTGCCGAATGCGTAGAATACAATGAGGTCGCCATCCGGCACATGCAGGATGTATGGCTGTGCCAAAGCCGCCGTGGTCAGGGTCAGACCCGTGAGGGTGCAGAGAATCACGGAGTCCCACAGCGGAGCCGTGGAGGCCACCAGTGCCTGCTGAACACTGTTAGGCGTGCTGACCGGCGCAGATATCATGGCGGAAGAGCCCATGCCGGCCTCGTTCGAGAACATACCGCGTTTCACACCCACCTGCATGGCCAGCATCAGCGTGGAGCCGATGAAGCCGCCCGTTGCGGCCTGGTCAGTGAAGGCGCAATCCCAAATACGCTGCAAGGCCGGCATGATAAAGTCACTGTGTACCCCCAGCACCAGGCAGCAGCCTGCTATGTATACCACCACCATGATGGGCACGAAGGAGGAACACACGCGAGAAATGCCTTTGATTCCACCCAGCAGCACCAGCCCGGTAAGCCCGGCCAGCAACAGACCGGAAAACCACTCCGGCACCGACATGGCGCTTTCATTAAGCACGCGGGCAGCTGCATTGGCCTGGGTCACATTACCCACGCCAAATGCTGCCACCGCCGCAAATACAGCAAAACACCCAGCCAGCCACTTGCACTTCATGCCATGCTCAATCACATACATGGGACCACCCACCAGATTCCCCTGCTCATCCACCTGGCGGTAACGGACGGCAAGAAGGCTTTCTGCATAACGCGCCGCTACACCCAGCAGACCGGTGAGCATGCACCAGAACACTGCACCGGGACCACCAGTTGCCAGACCTACGGCCACACCCACAATGTTACCCGTGCCGATGTTGGCGGCAAGTGATACCATGAGCGATGCGTATTGGGAAATGCCGCGCCCTTCTGACTTGCGGTTGAAGGAAAGCGCAATACCCCGGAAAAGATACAGCTGGGGAACGCGCAGCACCAGGGTCAGATAGAGATGCACACCCAGCAAGGCAAATATCAGGATATACCCCCACAGGGCATTACTTACGGAAGAGAGAAAATTATCAATTATATCTAACATGACCAGTCTGCATCTTACCTCACTTGGAGCTGTGAGTCAAGTATATGCCGGGGCATATCAAAAAAAACAGAGCTTGAAATACCCTGAAAAATAGTATAGTATAACAACCATGCCAAGCCGCGCCCCGAAACTCTGCAAACACCCCCACGCCTCGCGCCGGGAATCCCGGAATGCACCTGAAGTGAAAGCCGTAATTTTTCTTGGGGCAGATGCTGTCTCCATGATGGTGGCAGAACACAACGGGGATGATGTACGCGTGCTGGATGTGCTAACCCAGCCGGTGGGGCTGGCGCACGATGCGTTCCGCGGTTCTGTCATCTCACGGGATACGATGGACCGCTGCGTGCAGATTGCCCAGGGCTACCACGAACTGCTGGCTGAATACCGACTGGCCGGGCCGGTGGAGGTGCGCCTGCTGGCCACAAACATTCTGCTGGATGTGCGGAACCTGGATACACTGGTCAACCGTCTTCAGATAACCTGCGGGCTGCAGCTGGAAGTGATGGACGATGGAGAAATGACCCGCCTGCTTTATCTGCACACCCGGGCGCTGCTTGACAGCCACGAAGAACTGGTGGATAAACAGGTGCTGGTGCTTCATGTCGGCCCGGGCAACACGCGTTTCCTTCTGTTTGACAAGGGGCGTATTTCCTACTACGCCAGCTACCGCATGGGGGCGCACCGCACCGGGCTGGCCATTGGTGATGCTGCGGAACTCGCCGGGGTGGAAAGTGAAAGCGCCCTTATCCGCGAACATATCCGCGGCGTTATGGAACAGGTGGTCTACGATATTGAGGATGACCTGCCCAATCCGCCGGATGCCCTCATTATCTTCGGACCGGATTTCCACGTCATCTCCTCCCCCCTGGCCCAGGGTGATTGCGTTACCACGGAAAACCTGGCGCGCCTGGCACATGAAATTGCAGGCACACCGCCCGCCCAGCGCCAGGCTCAGTATAAGGAGGACTACGCCAGCGTATGCGCCCTGCTGCCCACAGTGCTGATATACCTTGCCGTGGCGCGTGACCTTTCCCCCCGCAGCATCCTGTGCCCGGCAGAGGAATTCTCCCACGCCTTCCTGCGCAACCTGATGCCCGGCCGGCACGATGACCTGGCACTGGAGGACGAAGTGGTTCACTTTTCCGTACTGCTGGCCAACCACTACCGCGTGGACAAGGCGCATGGGCAGCAGATCCGGCGGCTGACCATGGCGCTCTTTGACCAGCTGCAGGAACTGCACGGGCTCACCCGGCACGACCGCCTGCTGCTCAAAGTAGCTGCCATTCTGCACGAGGTAGGCAGCTATATTAACCCCAAGAAGCACCACCACCACAGCCAGTACATTATCCTCAATTCTGAGATATTCGGGCTTTCACGGGCAGATGTGGAAGTCGTTGGCCTGCTGGCGCGCTACCACCGGCACGGCGCCCCCACCCCAGCAGAGCCCACCTATGCCCTGCTCAGCCAGAATGACCGCCTGCGCGTGCAGAAGCTGGCTGCCCTGCTGCGCGTGGCAGAAGCCATGGAGCGAGCGCATTCGCGGCGCATCCGCAGTTTCACCGTGCGCCCGAATGCCAGACGCCTGGAGCTGCTGGTGCCGGATGTAGCAGATTTGACCCTGGAAAACCTGGCGCTGCGCACCAAGGGGGCATTGTTCTCTGATATTTTCGGGCTGGATATCATCCTGCTCCCCGCGGGTGAACACAAATAACCAAACCCGTTGAAAAGCCCCGTGGGGTGAAGGAACCGGCTGCTACGCGCCTGGTTCCGTGCAGACATTACGCTCACAATGCCTGCTTGCCATGGCAGGATAATTGTGATATAGTGCCGCTTCATTCCTTCATTCTGACATGCTCAAAGCCGTATTATTCGACATGGATGGCACCCTGGGAGACACGCTTCCACTTTGCGTGGAAGCCTACCGCCAGAGTGTTGCTGAACTCACAGGGCGCACCCCGGACGCCAGTGAAGTGGTGTCATACTTCGGGCTGAGCGACCGTGGCGTACTCGGCGGATTGCTGGGGATGAATCCGGATGACCCGGCTCTGCCCATAGACCGTTTTGTAGCAGCTTATGAACGGCTGCACGGCACACTGGCACCGGCCCCCTTCCCCGGGGCGGTGGAAATGCTCAAGGCAGTGAAGGAAGCCGGGCTGCGCGTTGGCCTGATTTCCGGCAAGGAGCATTTCACCGCGCTGCCCACTGTGCGTTATTACGGCATGGAAGGGCTTTTTGAATGGTATGGACTGGGGCTTCCCACGCACAACTGCAAGGCAGAGCGCCTGCAGGAAGTCATGAACCTGTGGCAACTTGAACCGCAGGAACTCATCTATGTGGGAGATGCCCCCAGTGATATTGAACTCTGCCACAGTGTCGGCGTCAGCATCATCAACGCTGCATGGGCCAGCACCGCTGCCGCAGAAGAACAAGCCTGCCTGAGCCGGAACCCTGAATACAGACTGACCGAATTTGCTGACCTGCTTCCCCTGATACTCAGTTTATGAAAAAGCACCTATTGACCGCCGTGGCGGCGTTGTCCGCAATGCTGACCAGCGCCGCAGCCAATCAAGACATGGCCACCATATACCCCACCCCGCAGCACGCACAACTGCTGGAGAAAAGCACACCGGTGAACAAGCTTACGGTGGAACACCGCACACCGCAGAGCAGTGGCGGGCTCTGGGACCAGCTGCCAAATGTTTCCGGCGGCTACGCCATTGAAGTCACCCCGGAAGGGCACGTCACCGTGCTGCATAACGATGATGCCGGCTGGTATTACGCCAAGCAGACCCTCTGCCAGATGCTGGTGAATGTGGCAGGGGCACAAGATGCGCACAAGGACCCGTTCCCGAACCTGAATATCCGCAGCATGCTCGAGCTGGGTGATATTGTAGTGGGTACGGTGGTAGACTGGCCTGACCTGCCGTACCGCGGCACGGTGGAAGGGTATTACGGCATTCCGTGGAGCTATGAAGCCCGCATGAGCCAGTTCCGCTTCTACGGGCGCAATAAGATGAATTTCTACATTTACGCCCCCAAGGATGACCCCCTGCACCACGGCGAAGGCTGCTACCAGCCATACCCCGAAAGCAAGGCATTCGAACTGGCTGCCCTGGTGCGCTGCGCCCGTGAAAACCGCGTGCGCTTTGTCTGGGCGATTCACCCGGCCAATACCGTCAACTGGGCAGAAAATGACGGTCGCAACCAGATGGACGCCCTCTGCGCCAAGCTGGAAAAGATGTACAACATCGGCGTGCGCGATTTCGGCGTTCTGGTGGATGATTCCTTTGGCGAAATCGGCAAACCGGAGCGCCAGGTGCAGCTCTGCAACTACATTCTGGAGAACTTCATCCGCAAACACCCGGATGTGAACCAGGAGCTCATCATGTGCCCCACCGGCTACAACAAGAGCTGGACCAACGAAGCTTTCCTCACCACCATCGGTAATGGTCTGGATAAGGACATCCACGTCATGTGGACTGGCAACACCGTGGTGCATGACATCACGCTGGAAGGTCAGCAGTGGGTCAACCCGCTCGTCAAGCGCCCCACTTTCATCTGGTGGAACTGGCCATGCAACGACTTCAAGCCCTCCCGCCTCTCCATGGGGCGCACCTACGGGCTGAACCAGAGCCCCGAAATGAAGAAGCAGATGAGCGGTTTTGTGGCCAACCCCATGGAACGCGCAGAAGCCAGCAAGGTGGGGCTTTTCGGTGTTGCGAATTACACCTGGAACATCGAGGATTTCAACTCTGATAAAACCTGGAAGGAAGGCATTGCGCGCCTGTATCCCCGCTGCGCCTCTGCCATGCAGACATTCTGCAACCACAATTCCTACCTTCTCCCTAACGGTCACGGCTATTTCCGTGAGGAATCCGTAGACCTGGGAGACCTGCCGACCCGCTTCCGTGAAAGCGTACTGAACGGAACCCCGGATGAAAACCTCAGCAACCGTATGCTCGTGCTCTTCAGCAACGTGGCCAGCGCGGGTGAAAAACTGCGCGATTCCAGCCACCTGGGACCGCTGCAGCGCGAGATTTCACCGTGGATTAACGCCTACTACGCCACGGGTATGGCCGGCATTGACGGCGTGCGTGCGCTGCTTTCCAACAGCCTGCAGGAGCGCATGGATATCTTCTTCCGCATGGTGGACAGGCTCGATTCCATCAAAGCCCTGCGCCGCGATGCCTGGGTAAATGGCAAAGTGCAGCAGGTAGAAGATGTACAGGTGGGTTCATTCGCCATTACGCCGGCGCTCATGGCTACATACAACTACCTCAACGCCAGTATCTATGCAGATATTTCCGGCTGGGATTTCCGGGCCCTGGTTCCCACCTTCTCCACCAACATGGGCAATGAGAAGGAGAATATCGCCAACATCAGCGATAATGATTTTTCCACCTACTGGCTCTCTGCCAAACCCCAGGAGAGTGGTGACTGGTTCTGCCTTGATTTCGGCAAGCCCATGACCGTGAGCACCATCAAGCTGCTCATGGCAGACCGTGTGCGCCCGCAGCATTTCCCGGCACGCGGGCAGCTGGAATACTCCACCGATGGTCAGACCTGGACCCCCGTCTGCGGTGAAACCAGCCAGGCTACCATCCTGCTCGACTTGGGTCAGAACGCTATCACCGCCCGCATGCTGCGCTACCGCGTCATTGAACCGAAGGTCAAACGCCGCCTGGGTGTGTGCGAGTTCACCGTGAACAAACCTCTGCCCGCCCGCCTTTCCAACAGCATTCCCGGCTTCAAGAACATATCTGCCTACAATGATGAGAAACACATTGCCATGGTGCGTATCATGGAAACGGCAAAAGCAGCTCCGGGCCAGGGTTTCGGCATCACCTTCCCCACGCCGGTTACCGGTGTTGGTCTCTCCGTTGACCTTGATAACGAACAGTTGACCGACTGGGCAGAAATCGTCTTCACCCTGGCAGATGGCAGCACGGAAAAAGCCCGCCTGCAGCGGTACTATGGTGCAGAATTCATTGTGGAAAAGGAAAATATGCCCAAGAAGGCCATCACGGCCATTCACCTGACCAACACCAGCAACCAGGAGCAGGACCTGCGCCTCAACGCCTTCCAGCTCTCCATCCCCAAGGTGGATTCCGCAGCCATGGCCTCCAGCCTGACGGATTGCGACTTCTCCACGGCTTATGATACCGGGGCATACTCCCTTAACACGGAAATCAATGTACCGGCCGGCGCACGCACGCTCATCATTGTGGGCTCTGCACGCTGCCAGGTAAGTGGTGCCTCATACGCAGGTGGTTCCGGTCTTATCCAGACCTTCAAGCTCCATGCCGGCACCGGGAGTGTCCGCATTCATGCAAACCGCCAGTACGGCACAAAGATGTACGAAGCGATTTTCCGCTGATTCTGACAACCAGCAGTTTCCGGGGCCGGCTGAATGAACAGCCGGCCCCTTCCTGTTTCAGCGCATGTGTCCCAAAGTTTGAGAAAGCTGCCCGATTGGAATTTGGCGGGCTGAAAGCCCGAGGAATTTTGAGCCCTCGGAGAGGGCGACACAATAATAGCCCAGGGTGGAGCTGCGTCAGCAGCGGAACCCTGGGTAAAATGAA
>JAZRJB010000011.1:0-14250 GCA_045645565.1 Akkermansia sp.
CCTTCCCCCCCCTATAGGCAAAAAAATCCGCCACCGCCTGGCATGGCGTTTACTCAGCACGGCAGGTCGTGCATTGAATAAGTATCTTTGTATTTTCCACGTAGACCAAAATTTAAATGCCACAAATGCCACATCCTACAAAAATAGGCGGCCATGGCGCAGCTCTGTTGCCTACTCTGTTGCCCACAGTATGACACAAAAAGCCAGCGCGGCATAGAAACACTTAATACATAGATACTTGCATATATTTTAAGGTGTAAAAAAATTGCAGTATGGAAATCTGCATTCCAGTAAGTCACGCATTTCTTACATTACGCTTGCGCAGAACTGTTAGTTGTGGTATAAGCCCCGGCGCTTGCCCGCCCGGGCTTATATTGTTATGAAAAACTTCCTCCGCAAGCTTAATAGTTATATACCGCAGGGTATTATATGCCTGGCGGTGGTGTTCGCCCTGTTTGCCTACATTGCCTCCCAGATGGGCACACCGCAGATGCTGAATACCATCATGAAGACTGCGCACGACTTGCTGCTCAACACGGTGTTCTACCTTATGGCAATCTGCGTGATTACCGGGGCAATTGGCCGTTTGTTTGTTGAATTCGGAGTCGTGAACCTGCTGGAAAAGCTCCTGCGTCCGCTCATGCGTCCGCTGTTCAATCTGCCCGGCGTGGCTTCCCTGGGGGCTGTGCTTACCTTCCTGTCTGATAATCCCGCCATCATTGCCCTGGCACAGGACAAGCGTTTCAGTTCCTATTTCAAGAAATACCAGTTTATCTCCCTTACCAACTTCGGTACAGCCTTTGGTATGGGGCTGCTGGTGATTGTGTTCATGGTAGGGCAGGGTTTTTATGTTGAGCCGTTCATCGGTTTGTTTGGTGCAGTGTGCGGGTGCATGGTATCTACGCGTCTGATGCAGCGTTTCATTCTCAAGAAGGCTCCTGAGTTTGCATCTGAAGATGCCTGTGAGCCCGCGGACCTTGTGGAAGCCAAGGTGGCAGAATATACAAAGCCGTTGTTCCAGAGAATTCTTGATTCCCTGCTGGATGGTGGACGCACCGGCGTGGATGTGGGTATTGCCATTATCCCCGGTGTGCTGATTATTTCCACACTGGTGATGATATTGACGTTCGGGCCTGCTGCCAGTGGCCAGTTTACTGGTGCGGCGTATGAGGGTGTGGAACTTCTGCCGTGGATTGGTGCCAAATGTGGCGTTGTGTTTGAATGGCTTTTCGGGTTCCAGGACCCGCATCTCATTGCCTTCCCCATCACGGCTCTCGGTGCGGTGGGTGCGGCTCTGGGGCTGATTCCGAATTTCCTGAAGGCTGGCTGGGTTGATGGTAATGCAATTGCAGTATTCACCGCAATCGGCATGTGCTGGAGTGGTTACCTCAGCACGCATACGGCCATGCTTGATGCACTGGGCTTCCGTCACCTCACCTCCAAGGCTATCACGGCTCATACCGTGGGTGGTCTTGCGGCTGCCGTTGTTGCACATTGGGTATATGTACTCTATACGGTGCTTGCCTGATTCTGAAAATCGTCTCACATAATTAAATAACAGATAATACTATAAACTCATGAAGAAACTGATTCCTGTATTGCTGCTGGCTCTTGGTCTCAGCTCCTGCGCTGTTAAGACTGTGACTCGTAAAGAGCTTCTTACCCCCACCCTGGCAACTGCCATGAATTATAACGAACTCACGGATATGCAGTACTATGGCTCTGATGCTGAGTATGATTACTTCACCCGTGGTTATACCCGTTATCGTGTGCTGAAGAGCGAGAACTGCCTGCCGGAAGGCGCCCGCTTCACCTTTAACAACTGGCAGGGTGGTAAGCTGTATCGTGAATGCATTACTGAGGGGGTCCGCTCCAGCCTGACCACGAAGCTCCAGGAGCTGCTGAATGCCGCTACCGCCGGTGGTAATGTTTCCCAGACTTTGTCTACCGGCGCTGCCACGACGCCCACCACTACGACGACTCCTGCAACGCCCACTTATACTCCGCAGACGGAAACGGGCAAGGCGATTCAGAACCTGCTGCAGACCATTAAGAATAATAAGGCTGCAAATCAGCAGTAAGCGATATAAACCCTATCCTTCCTATCCCTGGTTTCCGTTGGCGACCAGGGATTTTTTTTCAATAATCAAACCCTTCATTCTGGCGCAGGTCATCCAGTGAGATGTACGGCACCAGTTCCATATCTGCGTGGCTGAAGCCACTGGGTAAATTACTTTCCGTAATGAGCGTAAACCGGGGAAGCAGAAAAGAGTGAGCGGATTCCTGATTCAGCGCACTGGCCGGGGTGATAACGATGGTTCTCTGGGCAGATTCTGCCGCCATGCGCGCCCAGACCGCTCTGAGAAACTGCGGATACCCCAGATGGTTCTGATTGATAGAAGCTGGGTAGAGCAGGGCCATATCCGGTTTTAATTCCTTTTGCAGCAGGGAACGGGCGGCAGAGGAATCGAGAAGCCCGCTTTTCTTATCCAGCGTGCCGCCAGGGCAGATAATGGTGTGTGGCAGAGTCGCGGCGGTTAACTGGGAAAGAATCTGCGGGGAGTTTGTGATAAGCGTGCAGGGGATTTCCTGCAGCATGGAAACAAAAACCAGAGAAAGCGGTGCAGAATCCAGGAAAATCCGCATGCCGGGCTGTACCCGGTTCCTCACGAGTTGCAGCATTTGGCAATCAGGCCTTGCAGAGGCATCTGCCCCAGCGTGGGGTACTATGTAACGGGCGCCACCGTGAACGCGTTGCAGCAGTCCCTGTGCCTGCATATCAACCAGATCCGTGCGGATGGTTTCATCCGTTACACCTAGTTCTCTGGCCAGCCTGGCAGAGCGAATGCTGCCTTCTTGTTGCAGCACCCGCAGAATATAGGCGCGTCTCTCCTGGGGAACATACATGCTTCAGTGCTGGAAGGTGGATGCAAAGTCATCCAGCTTGCAGATAAGGGCATGCGAAGCATTGTGAAACACTTCGGCTATGCCTTTGCTGACCTTGTTGCAGCGGGTGCAGAGGTCGTCGAGCTGCCGGTGGATGACCTGCACCCGTCGGCAAGCCAGATCTACCGGAAAGGAGGGCTGGAGTGTAAGCAGAATGGTGGCCAGAATGTAGGATACAACGCCTGCATAGCGCTTAATGAAGGCCTCGGCATCCTCTTTACCGGCAAATTCCTCCACCATCATCTGTTTCTGCACCAGGGCGGTGAGGCGGGAGGTTTCCTGGAAAAGCTGGTGCCGCATGGCGCTTTTTACGAGTTTGGCATGCTCCGGCTGAACAAAGTCCAGCACGTCCCATTCTCTCTGGGCGCCCGGCTCCGGGGGCATGTGTGCCTCATCTTCCGCGGCCATCTGGTTCAGCAGGTCATTGCGGTCCATGACATACGCTTCCGACATGCGACCGCCGGCTTCATAGCGGTATTTTGCAGAAATGGTGGGGTGAATCGCCATGTAGGCCTCTGCCCGGTTCAGCCGCATATCCCATGAGCAGGAGGGTATGCATTCATTCTGAATCATCAGCATGGCAGGTCCCTGGAATTTGCTCACGTTGAGAGAAACATGGTCACGCAGGGTTTCCATGTTCAGGAATGCCTGAGAATTGGCTTCCTCCCAGCACATCTCCCACTGCGGAAGCGATATTTCATAGCTGAAATCAGCCGTTTCAATCAGGATGCGCGTGTCGCGCTGCACAAAGAACTCGATGGAAAGCAGGTTGGCAAGGGCTTTCCGGTTGTCGGGTTCCGGGATGCGGCGGGAGAGCGTGATATCACCAGCCTGCACGCCTCCCTGGGCGTGCGCGCGCAAACGGCTCAGCACCGGGTGTTCACCTTTCTGGGGTTGGGTGGTCTGACGGTTGGTGAATGAGACTTTGCAGCCCGCTATGTCGGGCAGGCAGTTGGCCTCCAGAATAATCTCAATCGGCTCGCTTCCATCAATCCCCCACAGGGTGAGGTGCGTCACTCCCTTTGTGGTGTTATCAATAACACCATGGGCAATCAGAGGAGTGATGAGTGCGAGCATAGGAACGGAGTGGGCGGTCTGGTTATCTGCAGCTGGGGGCGGGCAGGGTGGCTGCCAGCGCAGCCACGGCCTCCGGGGCGTTCATGAGTTCAACCACGGCATCCCACTTCCCCTGCATGAGAGCCTCGCGGGGTTCGCCCGGCATGGTGATGGGGAAGGTGGCAGCGGCGCAACTCAGGGTCATGCTTTCCAGATCCACCGACCACTGGGTATCCGGGGTGGTGGTGGTGATTTCCATGGCGCGGGCAAGGTCTTCCCGGCTGGCGCGGACGCAGGGCAGGCCGATTCCGCTGCTGTTACCGAAGAAGATTTCTGCGAATGTTTCGGCAACAATAGCCTGGATACCGCTGCGCTTGATTGCTTGCGGTGCATGCTCGCGGGAGGAACCGCAGCCAAAGTTCTCACCACCCAGGATGATGGTGGCACCGGCATGTTGCGGAGCGTCAATCGGGTGGCCCTTGGATGAGCCGTCGTCATTGAAACGCTCATCGTAGAACATGGTGCCGGAAAGCTCATCAAACGTGATGCACTTAAGAAAACGTGCGGGGATGATGCGGTCGGTATCCATATCCGCCCCAGCCACAGGAACGGCCTTACCGCTGATGTTGATAATCTTGTTGAGAGGCATGAGTGTGAGAATAGTGTCAGTGGTTACTGGATATCGAAAACGTCGCGGGCGTCAGCCACGGTGCCGGTGATGGCGGCGGCTGCGGCCATGATGGGGCTCATGAGCAGGGTGCGGCCTGTGGGACTGCCCTGGCGTCCTTTGAAGTTGCGGTTGCTGGTACTGGCGCAAATCTGGTCACCAATCAGTTTGTCAGGGTTCATGGCCAGGCACATGGAGCAGCCGGGGAGGCGCCATTCGAAACCTGCATCTCGGAAAATCTGGGCAATGCCTTCCTGTTCGCACTGCAGGGCTGTCATCTGTGACCCCGGAACAGCCAGTGCCTTGATGCCCGGCTTCACGTTGCGGCCCTTCAGGTAGGGTGCCACGGCGCGGAAGTCAGTGATGTGACCATTGGTGCAGGAACCGATAAAGACGACATCCACAGGAAGCCCCTTGATGGGCTGCCCGGGGGTGAGCTTCATATACTCCAGGGCGGTGGTGTATGCCTTGCGCCCTTCGTCATCGCGGGCTTCTTCCGGTGCAGGAACCGTGCCGCCGATTCCGATGTTCATATCAGGGGAGATGCCCCATGTCACGGTCGGTTCAATCTCCTCGGCAGGAATGATGACTACATCATCATATACGGCATCAGCATCGGAGGCAAAGCTCTTCCAGCGTTCCACGGCTGCATCCCAGTCGGCTCCCTTGGGGGCATACGGACGCCCCTTCAGGTATTCGAAGGTGGTTTCGTCCGGGTTAATGTAGCCGCAGCGGGCGGCGCCTTCAATAGCAAGGTTGCAGAGGGTCAGGCGGCCATCCATATCCATGGATTCGATGGCGCTGCCGCCGAACTCGTAGGCATAGCCCAGACCGCCGTTGGCGCCGAGCTTACCGATGATGTGCAGGGCAACGTCCTTGGCAGTCACGCCGGGGCGCAGGGTGCCTTCTACCCGTACGTTGCGAACCTTCAGCGGGCTCATGGCCAGAGTCTGCGTGGCCAGTACGTCGCGTACCTGTGTGGTGCCGATGCCCATGGCAATGCTGCCCACGGCACCGTGGGTGGCGGTGTGGGAATCACCGCAGACGATGGTCATGCCGGGCTGGGTGATGCCCAGCTCCGGACCCACCATGTGAACAATGCCCTGGCGGCCGCTGTCCAGGTCGAACAGACGGATGCCGTTTGCCTCACAGTTGCGGCGCAGCTCGTTGAGCATGGCAGCGGCGCGAGGGTCTGCAAAGGGTTCACACTGGTTATCCGTCGGGATGATGTGGTCAACTGTTGCAAAAAGACGTTCCGGGTGCAGAACGGGGAGCCCTAGTTCGCGCAGCATGGCAAAGGCCTGCGGTGAGGTTACCTCATGCAGGTACATGGTGGCAATGAAGAGCTGAGCACGACCATCCGGCAGGATTCCTACCGTGTGTGCATCCCATACTTTTTGGTATAATGTCTTACCCATAGTTGTGCTTATGGGGCACTTTAGCACAGGTGTGCGTGAGAGTCAAGTAGGCAAGACACGCTGAATACCCGCTATGACACAAGGCGAGGAGGAAATGCAGATTTCCATAGTCAGAATGCAGAATATGAATATAGGGCACAGCTTCCGCTGTGCCGGATAAGAAAAACCGCCTGAGTGTACCTCAGGCGGTTTTAATGAGCATTTGTGCGGTATCTTTACTCGCCCAGAACTTCAGCGCGTTCCTCGAGCAGCTCGGCGCAGGAAGCGTCAATCTTGGCGCGGGAGAATTCGTCGATGGGCAGACCCTCAACGATGCTGTAGGTGCCGTCCGCATTGGTGCGGGTGGGCTGGGAGCAGATGATGCCGGCGGGCAGACCGTACTTGGTGCCGTCGGTGTAGGAAGCAACGGAGAACCAGTCGCCCTCGGCGGTGGGGGTGGTCAGGTTCTTCACCGTCATCAGGGCAGCGTTAGCTGCGGAAGCGGCGGAGGAAAGGCCGCGAGCCTGGATGATGGCGGCGCCGCGCTGCTGCACGGTCTTGATGAAGTCGGTCTTGAGCCATTCGATGTCAGAGATGACCTCGGTCACGGGCTTGCCGCCAATCTTGGCGTTGGTGAAGTCCGGGTACTGGGTGGCGGAGTGGTTGCCCCAGATGGTCATGTTGGTTACCTCAGTTACGTGTACACCGGCCTTGGCAGCGAGCTGGCTCTTGGCGCGGTATTCATCGAGCTGGGTCATGGCGAAGAAGTTCTCCTTGGGCAGACCGGTAGCGTTGTGCAGGGCGATGAGGCAGTTGGTGTTGCAGGGGTTGCCGACAACGAATACGCGGCAGTCGGGGGCTGCGTTCTCAGCAATGGCCTTGCCCTGGCCCACAAATACCTTACCGTTGATGGAGAGCAGGTCCTTGCGCTCCATACCGGCCTTGCGGGGAACGGAACCCACCAGCATGCACCAGTCGGCATCCTTGAAAGCCACAGCGGGATCATCGGTAGCCACGATTTCCTTCACCAGCGGGAAGGCGCAGTCCTCAAGCTCCATCACAACGCCCTGCAGCTTTTCCAGACAGGGGGTGATTTCGAGGAGTTTCAGGATAACAGGCTGATCAGCACCCAGCATCTCGCCAGCTGCAATGCGGAACAGAAGGGAATAGGAAATGTTGCCGGCGGCGCCGGTCACGGTCACAGTTACGGGTTTCTTCATAACGCGGAGTATTTTATGCAATACCTTATCGGAGTCAATCCTAAAGTGTGAGATAGGGTGATCCAGTGTCATTTTTTTGAAAAAATGAGAAAATGATGCAAAAAGGTGTTGACGAAACTTAACCGAGCTGGTATCTTTGGCGGCACACAGCATTTGGAGCGGTGGCTGAGAGGCTGAAAGCACCCGTTTGCTAAACGGACGTACTGCGTTAAACAGTACCGGGGGTTCGAATCCCCCCCGCTCCGCTGAACTGAAAGGCACCAGCACCTGCGCATGTTGGTGCCTTTTGCTTTTTACGATGAAACTCGCCACTGCCAGAACTCAGGATGAATTGATGCAATGTACGAATCAGGCATTGCGCCAGGGATTATTGGCAGGGTCTCCGCTGAATATCGCCATGGTGGGTATCTGGGGGTTGGTGTATCTCTTCATGCCGGCTGCCATATTGGGGCCGGTCATGGGGGTGCTGGGCACTGTTGTGCTGGCTGCTGTGGCTGCGTATCTCTGGATGTGGAGCAGCCCGGAGGCTCTGGATGCCTATTTATGTATCTGGCTTGTCTGGTCAGTGTTGGATGTTCTGGTGTCAGTGCTGGTGAGCTTTGTAGTTGCTGTGCTTCGGTACCGGAAGGGCAGTACCTTCATTTCGCCTTCTGCTGATGAGCCTGCGGAATTGCTTCCCGGTGAGCAGATGGAGCTGCCATTTGAGGAAGGTGAGAGCTGCTGCCGTGCGATTGTGGTTCAGGTTCCCAGACGTGGTGTGTATGTGCTCAGCTCTCATGTGCAGGGGGAAGATGAGAAGGCGGAGGTGCAGCTAGATGAGCGCTCCTGCATGGCGGAGGTAGAGCATATTCCGGCGCTTGTGACTGCGGACTATGCGGCTTATCGGCTGGAGCCGGGATGCCATCGGTTGAGTGTGTGCGTTCAAAGCGTAACGCCCTCGCGTATCAAGTTCTGTTTCCGGTGATTCGCGCTTGCTTCAGCGCATGATTTATGCTAGGCTTCTGCGCGTGAAGATAGATGCCCATACCACCCAGGAACAGCTGCTGAAGCTCAGTGAGCAGGTGCTGCGTCGGGATTTTCTGCAGAGTACGCCGCTGAATCTGCGCTTTTTTCTGCGTTACCTGATTCTGTTTCTGCTGTTTCCCGGCATGGTGTTCGGGTTCAAGGTGGGGATGGGTATAACCCTGGCGTTCTGTGGGGCTCTTGTGGCCATTCTGTTCTTGGGGAGTGAGGCGGCTTCTGCGGCGGCGATTTACAGCTGGCTGGGTGCTGGTCTTCTGGTTCTCTTCTTTGTGACCGTGGGCGTTATCCGTAAGGCGTGGCGTGAGCGCAACCTCCGCCGGGAGTACCGGGTGGCGGCTCCGGGGTTGCATCATGCCCAGCGTAAACCGCAGAAATATGAACTGCGCTGGCGTAAATCGGATGCGGAAGGTTTTCTTGCGACCCGCCTGGTGCTGAATGCTCCGCAGCGTGGTATTTATGCCATCTTGCTTACCTTGAAAAATTACGAGGGGGCTCAGCTTGTGACACAGGGAAAACTGGGAACTGCCCTGGTTTATGCCGGCGGTGGCAAGGGACAGGATTTTAATGCGCTGGCGCTCTATCGCCTTGAACCTGGGCTGCACGAACTGGTATGGGCTATCCCCGGTTCGGTTGCGCCGGTGAACACAGAAGTTTCTCAACTTAATGACATTTAACCCCGATTCGATATTATGATTGATTTTCAAAATGGTAGCTTGTTCAAGTTGTCTCCCGTGGAGCCGGAGTCCCAGATGAAGCGCGTTGCTCCCCTCTTGATAGAGGGGGAATATATCGTGGCCGCATTCAAGACGATTCGTGATTCTGTTGTGTTCACCAATAAGCGCGTGATTGCCATCAATGTGCAGGGTATCACCGGCAGAAAGGTTGATTTTACATCGTTGCCTTACAGTAAGATACAGGCCTATTCCATCGAAACCGCCGGTACCTTTGACCTCGATTGCGAACTTGACTTGTTCTACAGCAGTATTGGTCAGATTCGCTTTGAACTCCGCGGTGGATGTGATGTCCGGGAGCTTTGCAGGATTATCAGCACTTATGTGTTGTGAATGCTGAGCCGCGCAGCGGCTCAATTTCGACCGCGAAGCGGATTTCGATGCTCCGATAGGAGCAATTTCGATTGCCGCAGGCAAATTTCACTGCGGTTCGCGGAACCGCAATAAAACATTTATAATAGGGGCAAAATGTATTGTAACTATGGCCATGGGTAAGGATAAGCTTAGAGAGGCTACTATCGCTCTTTCTGTCAAATTAGTTCATTTGCATGATCAAATCGAGCATCGTTCATTTCTCAAAAATCAATTAGCTAGGGCAGGCACGAGCATTGGGGCTAATTTGCATGAGGCTCGCTATGCTGAAAGTGCAGATGATTTTGTACACAAGTTGCGCATCGCATTGAAGGAATGTCATGAATGCGAATACTGGCTTACCCTTTTAGCAGAAGCTTGTCCTGAACTGGCTGATGTAGCTGCGGCATTACGAAATGAAGCTGGATCAATAAGGCGCATGCTGATAGCCTCCGTGAACACCTGCCTCAAATCTTCAGGTAAATGATAGAATTGCGGTTCGCAGAACCGCAGTGAAATTTGCCTGCGGCAATCGAAATTACTCTTGCAGAGTATCGAAATCCGCTTTGCGGTCGAAATTGAGCCGCGCAGCGGCTCAATGAAAACAAGTGATTTTGCTTGCAAATGCGGGGTTTTATAGTAGAATATACCGCGTTATGGCAGACCGTACACAGACTGATCCCGTCCGCATGGAAAAAATCGTCAGCCTTTGCAAACGCAGAGGGTTCATTTTTCAGGCCGCTGAGATTTATGGTGGCTTGAACGGTTGCTGGGACTACGGTCCCCTGGGTGTTGAGCTCAAGCGCAATCTGAAGGATTACTGGTGGCGTGTCCACGTGCAGGAACGCCCCGATATCGTGGGTATGGATGGTTCCATTCTCACACACAACTCGGTGCTGGTGGCATCTGGTCACGTGGGTGGTTTCTGCGACCCGCTGTGCGACTGTCTGCTCACCAAGGAACGCCTGCGTGCTGACCAGATTCCTGCCCAGAGCGGCGTGGCCTACTGGTGGAAGGGCGCTGCCCGCAAGGATGGCTCCTGGAGCACGAAGAAGGAGTTCTCCATGCTGGTGGAAGGTACCGATGAGAAGAGCGCCAAAACTGCCCGCAAGGGGGCGCTGCAGTACTACAGCCAGATTGCCGGCAAGGGTACCCAGCCCGCCGACTTGGAGCTCATCGAGGAAAGCACCGAGGAGGTGACCGACTCTGTGCGCTACAACCCCGCCAATGGCTCCCTGGTGACGGAGGCTCGCTCCTTCAACCTGATGTTCAAGACCACCATCGGCGCCACCTCCGATGAGAATGACCCCGCCAGCACCGGCTGGCTGCGTCCGGAGACGGCTCAGAGCATCTTCTGCCAGTACAAGAACATCCTTGATTCCTCCCGCAACAAGATTCCCTTCGGCATTGCGCAGATTGGTAAGTCTTTCCGCAACGAAATCAACCCGCGCAACTTCACCTTCCGCTCCCGCGAGTTCGAGCAGATGGAAGTGGAATACTTCTGCAAGGGCGAGGACGGCTTCCGCCTGACCGACGAATGGCTGGAGAAGAGCCTGCAGTTCTACGAGAACATCGGTATCTCGCGTGATAAGATTCACATTCTCGACGTGCCGGATGAAGAACGCGCCTTCTACTCCAAGAAGACCTACGACCTGGAGTATGAGTTCCCCTTCGGCGTGCAGGAGCTCATGGGCATCGCCTACCGCACCGATTATGACCTGGGCCGCCATCAGGAAGGCTCCGGCAAGCCCATGGAATACTTCGATGAGGCTACCCGCGAGCGTTTCATCCCCCACGTGGTGGAGCCCTCTGCCGGTTGCGACCGCTCTGTGCTGGCCGTCATCTGCGAAGCTTTCGATGAGGAAGAACTGGGCAAGGACGGTAAGAGCGATATCCGCACCGTCATGCACTTCCACCCCCGCATGGCTCCCATCAAGGCCGCTATCTTCCCGCTGCTCAAGAAGAACGCCGAGCAGGTGCGCATCGCCCGCGAAATCGAGGCCGAGCTGCGTCCCTTCATGAACGTGTTCTACGATGAGGCCGGCGCCGTGGGCCGCCGCTACCGCCGCCAGGACGAAGTGGGTACTCCCTTCTGCATCACGGTCGACTTCGAGACCCTGGGCGAGGAAGGTGACCCCGCCCTCAAGGATACGGTGACCATCCGCCACCGCGATTCCATGGAGCAGGAGCGCCTCGCCATCAGCGGGCTGCTGCCCTGGCTGCTGAAGCGTATCCACTAATCACCCTTCACTCCACCGCCCCCGCAGAGTACAAAGTCCTGCGGGGGCGGTTCTTCCCAACCCAACCCCTCCCTATGAACCTTTGTGATACCAATCTTTCCCTCGCCTGTCAGCATCGATTGCGGGATAGGCTGTTCGATGATGAAAGGCTGCTCTGGGTAGGGCAACCTGTGCCGAATCCCTGGGCGTCGCCCGCCGGTTTCTTCTGCCTGGGCGGCTCGGTGTGGGGTGTGGGTGTGCTGGCTGAGGTGTGCCATGGTGCCAGTCCTGCCTTTCTGGTTCTGTTGCTTCCCCTTGCTGTTCTGATGTGCGCGCCTTTGATTTCCAGATGGATGCAGAAGCAGGCAGTGTATGCCATCACCAGCAGGGGTGCCCGGGTGCTGCGCTATGGCGTCATGGGGCATGTTTCGCTGATTTATGAGCCGAAACCGGGAATGGTGAAACTCCGCCAGGAGCTTCCCGGTGGGCTGGTGAATCTGGTGATGGGCAATTGTCCTTATACTCATTACAAAGGAGGAGGCTCCGCCCCCGAGGGCTTTCTGCGTCTAACGGCGGCAGATGCAGAGAAGGTGCTGCCCCTTATCCGCCAACTTGAATCTTCCACAATTCAATAACCGTTATGAAATTATCTGATACAGAACTGACAATGGCCGAGCGCCAGCTGATTGAGAACTCGCTTCTTCGTGGCGAGGAATTGCTGTGGACAGGTAAGCCTGTACCGCGCCTGTGGACCCCCGCGAGCATCATTATGATGCTGACAGGTATCGTCTTCCTGAGCTTTGACTGCACGATTTTCTTCTTCGTGATGGGCGCTGATATCGAGATGTTGCTTTTTGCGATTCCCTTCATCGTGGTAGGTTCCTTGCTGATAGCCTCGCCCTGGATTGGGCTGGGCTGGCAGAAGCGCCATATGTATGCCCTCACGAACCGCCGTGCTCTGGTGTTCCGCTGCCTGTTCTGGAAGAGCTACCAGATGGCATTCCCGGTGACTAAGGTGATGCTGCTTGAGCGCAAGGTTTCCGGCAAGGGTCTGGTGAGCCTGGTGCTGGGCAAGAGCACGATGGTGCGCACCAACGGTGTGCCGGACCCCGAGGGCTTCCTCAATATCACGGCTGAGGATGCCGCCGTGGTGGAATCCCTCATCATGCAGCTTGAAGAATCTCAAACCAAATAAACGCCATGAAACTCTCCGATACCGATTTGTCCTTCGCCGACCGCCAGATGGTGGAATGCAACCTGATGCAGAATGAAGAAGTGCTGTGGGTAGGTAAGCCTGTGCCCCGGTTGTTTTCTGCGTCTAACCTGGGGGCGTTCATATTTTCCTTGCCCTGGCTGGCCTTCATTTCGTTCTGGACCTTCATGGCGGCGCAGACCAGCCTGGTATTTGCGGCCTTTTCTATTCCGTTCTGGTGTATCGGCATAGGCCTGTTCTCCTCCCCCTGGTGGGGGCTGCGCCGGCAGAAACGCACGGTGCTTGTCATCACGAATCGCCGCGCCATGGAGCTGTATCCCGGCTTCTTTGGTGCCATGAAGTCCCACGTCTGGCCGCTGGAACCCGGCATGGTGAAATCATGCACCGTGCGTAAGGATGGCAGCGGCGACCTGATTCTGGGGCATGAGACCAGGCATAGCAAGAACGGCACGCACACCGTGGCTCAGGGCTTCATGAATGTGCCCGAGGTGCGCCGCCTGGAGCAGTTCCTCTATGAGCTGACCGAGGAGCAATAATGCCGGCGGATCTCAGAGATTTCGGCTTGTCATCCAGGCAGGTCGTCTTGGTGCAGGCTAATCTGCACCCCGGCGAGCAGGTTCGCTGGGTGGGGCAGCCCATGGCTTTCCGGAGCATCGACTGGGGAAATTGTATCGGCGGGTGGCTTTTTACGGGTGTATTAGGAGGTCTCGGCGGATTCGTTTTTTATCATCTGGTGACCGGTGAACCGGAGACCGGGGGCTTTGTGCTTCTGTTTGCCTATGGTTTATCACTCTTCTTTGTGTTGCTTTTTGTGGCAGCCGTGCTGACTCCGTTTGTGCGCTTGTGGCTCTTGTATAATACCTTCTATGTTATTACGAATTGCCGTGCCCTGATTGTCGGCTCCGGGGCAGATTCGTGGCCTCTGAGCCGCAGGATGGTGGCCAGTAATTTTCAGCGGAAGGATGGCAGCGGAAATCTCGTTTTTGCCACACGCTGGGAGGATGGCCCCAGGGGAATGGGGCGCACTGTTGAGTACGGTTTCATGAATCTTCGCGATGTGCGCCTGGTAGAGGAAATTCTGGAAAAAACCATTGCGGAACGTAAAAAGGTATGAAGTCCCCAGACCCCAGAGATTTCGGATTGAATCGTTTTCAGTGTGTCAGGTTGCAGAAATGCCTGCAACCCGGCGAGCGCTTGTACTGGGCGGGGGCTCCGGCATATCTCGGGGTTAACCTCCCTCTTTTGTACTGGTGTGTATGCTTCTGCATGGGGTTGGCTGCCTTTGTGTGCTGGAGAGCCAGCCTGGAGGAGTCGCCGGGTCTGTTTATCCTAGCCTCATTTCCTGCGATGCTGGGGTTGGGGCTTATGGTGCTGCCATATGTTATCCGGCGCGAAGCTCGCCGCACGGTGTATGCCATTACCAATCG
>JAZRJB010000012.1:0-2541 GCA_045645565.1 Akkermansia sp.
GGGTGCGCGGTTCCCCCCCCGCCCTCCTTTCTTGTTACCAAGGCAAAGAAATGGGGCGGGACTGAACTCCCCCCGCTCCGACAATTTTGTACCCTGCTGCATCGGTTTCCAGGAGCAAATTATTGACAAAGCAGGGTAAACGCATTACACTCCGGCCATGAAAGCGAAAAAGCTGCTCAAAATTTCCGGCACTGTGGTGCTGACGCTGGTGATACTGGCAGTTGCGATATGGTATACCTTGCCCCTGATGCCCATGACTCCTCAAGGCGAGATGGTGCGTGCGCTCGTGGTACAGATGACAAAGAATGAAGAACAGCTTGCCGCGCAGACTGAGAAATCCGATACAGCATACCATCATCTGCGGGCGGTGCGACATGCATTCCCCTTTCTCGCGACCAGACTGATGGGGCCGAAACCCGGCGATTACAGAATAGCCCCACTGCTCCCGGATATACTCCGTTTATCCGTGGCCGCATCCCGGACAGACAAACTGTACACCCACTACACCAAACCGGCGAACGGCTGGCTCACCACCGCCCCGGCGGTAGAGCCTGAAATTCAGGAAGAACTGATACGGGATACTGAAGCCTTTTTCCGGCAGGCAGCCGTAGCCCAGGATATGCAGACACAGTACGCTGCCTGTGCTGCGCTGGCGCTGCGCTGGATACCCGCCCTCCCCATGGACGATGAGCAGGAGAGCCGGATGACCCAGCTCACCATGGTCATGGCGTCCGCGGCCCGGCCGCTTCTCATACGCTACCTGGATACCCGGGACGACACTGTTTACCCCATGATGCAGGCCCTGCCCGCGCTCCGCGTCCTCTTCCGGGAGTTTCTGAAGCAGAATCCCCCGCAGCTTCAGAAATTGATTGCAGAGATAGTACAGCTCGATGCATCAACACTGGAAACACTGCGCACGGTGAACGATGCAGCCACTGCGCGCACCGCAGCAGAAAAGCTGCGGAACATCAATAAACGACGCAACCAGCTGTACATTTTCCTGGCCCCTGTTCTTTACGATGAGCCCAAACACCCGGAACTGCAGAAACTCGATGAATTCCAGCCCGGGATTGAAAAGCGCGTGGAAGAGCTGTACAAGCTGCCCGAACCCTTCTACGGCTGCAAGGAACTCGAAGACATCTTCTGCTGGGGCTGATTTCACCTTCAGTGCAAAATAATCAAATCATCATTAAAGTATACTTTAATGATGATTTAAAACATTGATTCGACTGGCACTACATAACCAAGAAGATAACAGAGCACCGGGCAGGGGATTCTGTAGACGGGCTGAGCACCGGGTTCAGCGCTGAGGCCGAAATCCTCCACATGGCGCGTGGCAATGATGGCAGCCTGGGCCGATTGCTCCCGACACAGGGTGTTGATGGCATCCCGCTGGCTCACCGAACTGTCGTGTCGGTATTTCACCTCGCAGAGGTAACGGCGCTCGTTCGGGAAATCCACCACCACATCTACTTCTTTCTGGGTGCGCGGCAGGCGGATATAGCCCACGCGGCAGAACGCTCCGTAGGCTGAGTGGAAATGTTTGTACACGGTGGTCTCAGCCATCATGCCGCGCACTTCATCGGTAACGGCAGACGGATTACGCATAAGGGAGGCATTGCTCAGCGCTGCATCTGCCACGTATACCTTAGGCTGGCTGCTGATTCCCTTCTTGCCGGTGTAGTTGGAGGCCTGGCTGATGTAGATAAGATTAGCATCGCGCAGGAACTCCATGTAACGCATCAGCGTAGGCAGCGATACCCCCTCCAGCGCCCGGCACATGGCGGCAGTGTTGATGATGTTGCCGGAGTTCACGCAGAAATAGAGATACAGCTTTTCCAGCTGCAGGGTGTTGCGCACATCGAACAACGCAGGAATATCTCGCTTGAGAACCTTATCCACGACATCTTCCCGCAGCACGCGCTGCGCCCTGGCTACCACCTCGGTACCCAGCAATTCCGGAAAGCCACCCAGACTCAGGTAGCGGTTCCAATGTGCCTCCAACCCGCTGAAACGTCGCATCAGGCGGGTGAACTCATCTGGTTCCATGCGCAGCAGCGTTTCCAGATTCACCTGCGGCTCCACCACCGGTAGCAACTGCATGATATCGCAATACTCCCGGAAACTCAGGGTAGGCATGCGCAGCACACGCCAACGCCCCACCCCGCTGTCGCGCGCACCTTTCTCAATGTGCGGACTGGCCGAACCCGTGGCCACCAGTTGCAGCGCCGGCCGTGTGTCGTACAACACTTTCAGCCACAGAGACCAATCCTCCGCATACTGAATCTCATCGAAGAAGAAATAGCAGGGACCACTGCGCGGCCGAGCCTTATCGAACGCATCAATGGCTGTCTTCACCCCCGCCAGCTTGATGATGGGGTTATCAAAGGAAAGGTAGAGGATATTCTCCCCCTTCACCCCGGTGGCGAGCAGCTCAGCTATCAGCTGACGCATCACCGTGGTCTTGCCCACACGCCGGGCGCCGCTCAGCACCACAAAACGCCTCAGGTCGCGGCTCTGCAGCTGCTCCAGAGTCTCATA
>JAZRJB010000013.1:0-27438 GCA_045645565.1 Akkermansia sp.
TATCTCCTACGGCGTGGTGAAGATGAACATCGACACCGACACCCAGTACGCTTTCTCCAAGCCCATCGTTCTGCACATGTGCCAGAACATCGACGGCATGCTGAAGGTGGACGGCGAAGTGGGCAACAAGAAGGCCTACGACCCCCGTGCATACCTCAAGAAGGGTGAGCAGGGCATCTGCGTGCGCCTCCAGGTTGCTTGCTCCGACCTCATGTCCGAGGGCAAGACCCTCTTCGGTCAGATCTAAGCTAAGCCTTAGTTCCAAACCTTTCAAAAGCCCCCGCTGCTCGCGGGGGCTTTTTTTATTACACATACCGCAAGGCAGGTAATCATATCGACATCTACTCAAAATCCCATTTTCCACCGTAGCACTTAAAATACAGCACTGCCCTAACGGATATGCTTGACATACAAACACCGAAAGCGTAGAATCGGATGCACCTTTATTTTTCCGCACCGTGAGCACTAACACCAAACAAGAACTCTGGACCTCCAACCTCGGAGCCGTGCTGGCCGTGGCCGGCAGCGCTATCGGCTTCGGTAATTTCCTGCGCTTCCCCGGGCTGGCAGCCCAGTACGGCGGTGGCGCATTCATGATTGCCTATTTCACAGCATTCCTGCTGCTGGGTATACCGCTGAGCTGGGTGGAATGGGCCATCGGCCGCAAGGGCGGCAGCCTTGGCGCACATTCATCCGCCTCTGCCTTCTTCGTTCTTTCCCGCAGCAGCAAGTGGAAATACGTGGGGCTTGCAGGCGTACTCACCCCGCTTGCCATCACCATGTACTACATGACCCTGGAAGGCTGGACCCTGGGCTATGCCTGGCACACCGCCATGGGTGACCTCAATTTCTCCACCAGCGAGGAATACGGTAACTTCTTCAGCAATTTCGTAGGTCTCAGCGGCAACGGCAGCGTGTTCGGCGGCGATAGCAGCATGCTCATCTTCTTTGCCATTGCCGTGTTCAGCAGCTTCTGGCTCATCTATCGCGGTGTGAACAAAGGCATCGAGTGGTTCTGCAAGTGGAGCATGCCCGTGCTGGTCATCATCGGTGTTGTCATTCTGGTGCGCGTGCTCACCATGGGCACCCCTGACCCCACCCACCCGGAGCGCAACGTAAACGAAGGCCTGGGCTATATGTGGAACCCGAATAAGGTCATGGTGGTGCCCGGTGACAAGGAAGTGGATATGGTGCCCGCTTATGCCACTCCGGAAGAAAAAGCAGCCCAGATTGAACGTCTGACAAAACAGTACCCCGACCAGGAAATCAAGGAGAAACCCATCACTCTGGCTCAGGGTCTCATGAACCCGAATCTGTGGATTACCGCCGCCGGTCAGGTATTCTACTCCGTATCCATCGGTTTCGGTATTGTTTGTTCCTATGCGAGTTACGTAGAGCGCCGCAAGGATATCGCTCTTTCCTCACTCACTGCCAATGCAGCCAATGAAGTGGCAGAGGTTGGTCTGGCAGGCATGATGATTATCCCCGCCGCAGTCGCCCTGCTCGGCGTGGTAGCCGCAGCCGGCACGAGCACCTTTGGTCTCGGTTTCAATGTGCTGCCGCAGGTATTTGCCAGCATGCCCGGTGGCCAGATTTTCGGCACGCTGTTCTTCGGTCTGCTTTCCATCGCAGCCATAACCAGCGCCATTTCGATTCTGCAGCCGTCTGTTGCTTTCATTGAGGAATTCTGGCAGCTGCGTCGCATGCAGAGCGTGACTATCATCGCCCTGCTCCTCACTGTGGGTTCGCTTCTTGTAGTATGGTTCACCGGCGACGGGCTCATTGCACTCGATACGCTCGACTTCTGGCTGGGCACCATGAGCCTTTACATCAGCTCTGCCTCCTTCCTCATTGTATTCCGCTTTGTGTGGGGTACCAATAAGGGTCTGGCAGAATTGCGCCGCGGAGCCCGCATGCCCATCCCCCGCTTTATCGCATTCGTTATCAACTGGATAACGCCGGGCATCATGCTCTTTATCTTCGTGGCATGGCTGTATCAGAACCTCTTTATCCAGCAAAGCTACCACATCACCAACCTGTTGGAAGGCAAGATCGGGGCTATCGTTCCCCTGGTGTGGGTAGGCATTGTGCTGCTGTTCTTCTGCTTCGTTGCGCATACCTCCACGCGCTTCAGCTACCACAAAAAGGACGATAAATAATACCTGATTTACCAATCCGATTATGCCTGCAGATAAAACAGACCATTGGAAAACAAATCTCGGTGTCATGCTGGCCGTAGCCGGCAGCGCCATCGGCTTCGGTAACTTCCTGAGATTCCCCGGCCTGGCAGCCCAATATGGCGGTGGTGCCTTCGTGGTGGCTTATTTCTGCTGCTTCCTGCTCCTTGGGCTCCCCCTTTGCTGGGTGGAATGGGCCATCGGCCGCCGCGGCGGCGTGCTGGGTGGTCACAGCCCGGCCTCCGTCTTCCAGCTCATCTCTGAAAAACCGCTCTGGAAATACCTCGGTATTCTGGGCATCCTCGCCGGCCTCAGCATCAATGTATACTATGTCTACATGGAAGGCTGGACCATCGGCTACGTCTGGCACACCCTGATGGGCAACCTTAATTTAGACACCCCACAAGCCTACGGTGAGTTCTTCAACAACTTTGTAGGCATGGGAGCAGATGGCCATTTCTTCAGCGGTCAGACCAGCGCACCCATTTTCTTCCTGCTGGCACTGGTAGCCAATTTCTGGCTTATCTACCGCGGCGTGAGCAAGGGCATTGAATGGTTCTGCAAATGGAGCATGCCCGTGCTATTCGTCGTAGCAATCATTCTTCTGGTGCGAGTTCTGACCATGGGCACACCCGACCCGGCGCACCCTGAGCGCAGCGTGAATGAGGGTCTGGGGTACATGTGGAACCCAGACAAGACCATGCTGGTAGACTCCACCACCGGCAAATCCATCGGCATGGTGCCTGCAAATGCCACAGAAGAAGAAAAGGCAGCCCTCATTTCCCGCCTGCACGAGGAATACCCGACAGTCGCCATTGAGGAAAAGCACATGACGTTCTGGCAAAGCCTCTTTAACCCGGAAATGTGGCTGCGCGCCGCTGGTCAGGTATTTTTCTCTCTTTCCGTAGGTTCCGGTTCCATCTGCTGCTACGCAAGCTACGTACGCCGCCGCAAAGACATTGCCCTGAGTGCCCTGAGCGCCGGCGCAGCCAACTCCGTAACAGAAGTAGGCCTGGCAGGTCTTACCATCGTGCCCGCTGCACTCGCGCTTCTCGGGGTTGCAGCTGCTGCCACCGTGGGCACATTCGGGCTGGGCTTCAACGTATTACCGCAAGTATTCGCAGCCATGCCTGGTGGTCAGTTCTTCGGTGTGCTGTTCTTCCTACTCCTTTTCATCGGAGCCGTGACAAGCGCCCTGTCGCAGGTGCAGCCGGCAGTTTCCTTTGTAGAGGAATACTGGAATCTGAAGCGCAGCCAGAGCATTGCACTGGTAGCAGCCCTTCTGCTGGTTGGCGCATTCATCATCATCTGGTACACGCAGGACATGCTGGCACTCGACAGCATTGATTTCTGGGTTGGCAGCCTTATTCTCTATGTAACGACAGGTCTGAACCTCATCTTCTTCAACCAGGTGTGGGGCACAGCCAAAGGCATGGAGGAACTGAAGGACGGAGCAGCCATGCGCATACCGGCTGCAGCCACCTTCATCATCCGCTGGATCACCCCTGTCATCATGCTCACCATCTTTGCAGCATGGCTCTACCAGGAACTCTTTATCACGCGCAGCCCGTATGTAGCCAACATTGTAGAAGGTCGCATAGGTGCCATTCTGCCGCTTGTCTGGGCCGTTGGCATTACCATCTTCTTCTGCATAGTGGCAGCAACATCACGCCGATTCAACAAATAACTCTCCCCACCCCTCCAAATATACCGTGAGCACAAAACAAAAAACAGAAAACTGGAACACCAATCTGGGTGTCGTGCTGGCAGTAGCCGGCAGCGCCATCGGGTTCGGTAACTTCCTCCGCTTCCCCGGACTCGCAGCCCAATACGGCGGCGGCGCCTTCATGATTGCCTACTTTGTAGCCTTCCTGCTGCTGGGCATTCCCCTCAGCTGGGTTGAATGGTCCATTGGTCGCAAGGGCGGCACCCTCGGTGGGCACAGTGCCCCGAGCATCTTCTACCTGCTCAGCGGTAAAACGCGCTGGAAATATCTCGGCATCGCCGGCGTTGTCTCCACCATCGGCATTGCCATGTACTACATTCCGCTCGAAAGCTGGACCATCGGTTACGCCTGGCACACAGCCATGGGCGACCTCCAGCTGGAAACAGCAGAGGAATACGGCAACTTCTTTGCACAGTTCGTTGGTCTTACCGGCGATGGTTCCATCTTCTTTGGAGAAGGCAGCCAGCTCACCTTCTTTGCCCTCGCCATCCTGGCCAATATGTACGTGATTTTCCGCGGCATCAGCAAGGGTATTGAATCCTTCTGCAAGTGGAGCATGCCCGTCCTCCTCATCACGGCAGTCATCATTCTGGTACGTGTACTGACACTGGGTACACCGGATGCAGCCCACCCTGAACGCAACGTAAGCCAGGGTCTGGGTTACATGTGGAACCCCACCAAAACCATGCTCGTGGTGGAAGGTAAAGACGTGGAAATGGTACCGGCCTATGCAGCCCCTGAGCAGAAAGAAGCCCTGATTCAGAAGATTCAGGCTGCCAATCCCGGCAAAGCCGTGGAGGAAAAGACAATCACCCTGACAGAAGGTCTGCTGAATCCGGAAATGTGGATTACAGCCGCTGGCCAGGTATTCTTCTCACTTTCAATCGGTTTCGGCACGGTATGTTCCTACGCCAGCTATGTACGCCGCCGCAAGGATATTGCCCTGAGTTCCCTTACCGCCAATGCAGCGAATGAGGCCATTGAGGTAGGTATCGCCGGCATGATGATTATTCCCGCAGCCGTGGCATTCCTCGGCGTGGTGGCAGCCGCGGGTTGCGGCACCTTCGGTCTGGGCTTCAACGTGCTGCCGCAGGTATTCCACAGCATGCCCGGTGGTCAGTTTTTCGGCACGCTGTTCTTCCTGTTGCTCTTCATCGGCGCCATCACCAGTGCAATCTCCATGCTTCAGCCCTCTGTTGCATTCCTGGAAGAATTCTGGAATCTCCGCCGCGTTCAGAGCGTCTCCCTGGTAGCCTTCCTGGTCACCATCGGCACCCTGCTCGTCGGCTGGTTCACGGATGGTCTCATGGCCCTGGACACCATGGACTTCTGGTTCGGCACCATGTTCCTCTACCTCACCACCTGTCTCCTCTTCACAGTATTCAACTGCGTATGGGGCGCTAAGAACGGCATTGAGGAAATCAAGACCGGCGCCTGCATCAGGCTTCCGCGCTGCCTTGAATTCATTATCCGCTGGGTGTCACCCACCATCCTCATCATCATCTTCGGCTCATGGCTGTATACCAACATCTTCATTCAGCAAAGCAGCCAGGTTGTGAACCTTTTGAACGGCGAACCCGGAGCCATCTTCCCCATTGTGTGGGTAGTCATGGTTGCCATCTTCTTCGCTGTCGTCATCTACACTTCCCGCAATTTCCACAAACACACTAATCCTGATAACTTTAACGAATAACCCCCCATATCATACCATTATGACTATCGCAGGTATCATCACCATGTTGCTCTCCATCGGCATTGTATGGACCCTCTTCATCGCTTGCTGCATTCGCCTCGTCAAGAGCGATAAGCAGGATGGGCAGCAAGACTAAACACCGCACAACTTTCATATTCAATCCATAAAGAGTATGAATTTAAAATTTAGACACCTGATTATAACCCTTGCAGCACTTGGCAGCAGCACCGGGCTTGTATCATGCAGCAGCCTGATATACCCAGGCAGCGAAATGCAACTGCCTGATGCAGCATGCGGCTACGCAGGGCAAAGCGTTGCCATTGCCGCAGAGGATGGCACAGTATTGCGCGGCTGGTTCTTCAACCGTGGCGCCAACACACCGCTCGTCGTCATGTACGGCGGCAATGCCATGAACGTCGGGAACCTGACGCACATTGCAGCGGCAGATCCCACACGTTCCTATATCCTGATGAACTACCGTGGTTACGGCAACAGCGCAGGCACCCCCAGTGAGAAAGCCCTGCTGGCAGATGCCCGGTACTGCATCCGCTATGCACGCGCCCAGATGGGGAACCCCAACGCACCGCTGTACCTGGTAGGTTTCAGCCTGGGCTCAGGCGTAGCAACGCAGCTGGCTACCACCGAAAACCCGACAGGTCTGATTCTCATCTGCCCGTTTGACAACATCACAAGCGTAGCATGCAATGTAGTTCCCTTCTTCCCGCGCCTTCTGCCGCTGGATACGTGGGACTCTGCAGCATACGCACCGAAGGTGACCTGCCCGGTCACCATCATGCGGGCAAATTATGACTCGGTCGTCCCCGCAGAAAGCACGGACAAACTCATCCAGGCTTTCCCCACGCCGCCGAGCGTGCGCCGGTACGAAGCCGACCACAACACAATATTTGCAACAAGTGGCCTGGTGTACGATTTATTCACAGCCATGCCTGTTACAAATCAATGCCAGTTTGATTTCTAAAACACGGCACAGACCATCTTGTAAAACGCGCTCCAGCAAAGGGGCGCGTTTTCGTCTTGCCAAGGGAGTATATTTATAGTAGAAAATCAGGCATGAAGCATTCTATATTATTCCACCTGAGTCTTATTTTGCTTTGCGCGTACCCCGCCTCCGCCTTCTGGGACAATCTCAAAGGTTCAGACAGCAAAGACACCGGGACGTGGAATAAACTGGTCAGCGATGCAAAAAAACACCTGAAGAAAGCAGAACAGGACCAGGGAAACCGAAACACCCCCACGTGGGGCAACATCACCACCAGCGCCAATGAGGCCATCGAGCAATTCAGCAAGGATGGCAAGGGGTTCGATGTCATGCGCAGAGCAGTCAAAAAAACGCAGCGCAGCATACAGCGATTGTCAGCCGATGAAAATTCAACCCTGACAGGGCGGTTTTACGATTTGAAACAACCCATTGCAGAGAATGCACGACCCCTGAGCAAGCACACCGTTGTGAGCTTCATCAAGGAATTCATGGACGCAGGCTGGGACAGCAGCAAACTGGAGCAATACTACAGCCCGGAGGTTGAACTTGCAGCTCCCTACTTCTACCTGCCGCGTTGCAAGGCATCGTACGCCCCGGAAGCATTCGACTGCAATGAGGGAGATCAGAAAAAACATGTACGGCCGCTGGACTGGGTCGTTCATTATACAGGAACCGTAACAGCACCGGAAAGCGGCACTTACCGCTTTGTCGGCATGGGAGACGATACCATCGTTGTCCGGTTCAACAAGAGACTTGTCCTGGAATCAGGCTGGAGCATCCCCACCAGCAATCACATGACCTTGGGCACCACCCGCGCCTACCAGCAGAATATCACCTCACCGGCGCTTGGGCGCGCTCTCTACCAATACCAATCCACACCGCACTGGAACAGCGTACTCGGCGGCATTGCCAGCGGAACCACGTTTAAGGTAGAGAAAGGCAAACAATACCCCATTGAACTGCTCATCTCGGAAATTCCCGGCAATGAATTCGGATTCTGTCTGTTCATTGAGAAAATAGAGGGAAAAGCCCCCAACGGGCAATTCAGCCCGGCAGAATCCCCCACGCTGGCCCTGTTCCGCACCAATGACACTCTTCCGGATCTGGAAGAAATCAAAGACGAACTCAAAAAGAATGGCAGGAATTACACCGTGGGCAACACACTGGAAATCCCGCCCTTTGCAAATGATTCCCCCATCTGGGTAGCCACGGCTGCGGACGAATCAGAAAAACGCACCCTGATAGAGCGCACTGCTGCCACCCTGAGCGATGAAGAAACCGCCATGGGGCGCCGCAAGGAAGCAAAAAAGAAAAAAAACGCAGACAACTCCCGCGGAAAGAAGGTTAAAAAATAAGGCATTCCAGAACGGGCAGACTCATGAAACTTCGCATTATATGCCTCCTGCTGGCAGGATTAAGCCAGCTGGTACCGGCGGCAGCAACCGGGGGAACCGATGCAGCGCTTCCGACCAAACCCCGCGCCATTCTGCTGTTCATGGCAGATGACCTGGGGTATAACGACACCAGCGCATACGGCACAGGAATCCCCTGCCCCAATGTCCAGAAACTGGCAGACCAGGGCTTGCTTTTTACTGATGCACACAGCACCAATTCCGTCTGCACGCCCTCCCGCTACTCATTACTCACCGGGCAATACGCCTGGCGCCAGCGGGGCACCGGCATTTTGCCGGGAGATGCTGCCCTCATCATCCCCACACGCGATAAAGCAGCCACGCTCGGCACGCTCATGCAGCAGGCCGGGTACCGCACAGCCGCCATTGGGAAATGGCACCTGGGGCTCGGGCGCAACAACCTTGATTGGAACGCCCCCATTCACCCGGCACCGGCAGATGTAGGATTTGATTACTCATTCATCATGGCCGCCACTGGTGACCGCGTGCCCTGCGTCTATGTAGAAAATGGCAGCGTGCGTAACCTGGACCCGCAGGATCCCATACGCGTCAACTACCGTGGTCATGTATACCCCGGAGAAAAGACCGCCCGCTCTCATCCGGAATTACTCAAACCCTGGGCACGCCCCAGCAACCGCCAGCACTCTGATACCATCATCGACGGTATCCCCCGCATCGGCCACATGTGCGGCGGCACCGCTGCCCTGTGGAAAGACCAGGACATTGCAGATGACATTACCACTGCGGCAGAGCGCTTCATAGCCGGCTGCTCCGGCAAGCCCCTGTTTCTCTATTTCTGCACAAATGACATCCATGTACCGCGGGACCCGCACGCCCGCTTCCGCGGAAAAAGCAGTCTCGGCATCCGTGGGGATGTAACCCTGCAGATGGATGACAGCCTGGGACGGCTCCAGGCAGCCCTGGAACACGCAGGCTATGCCCCGGATGAAACCCTTATCATCTTCACCAGCGACAACGGGCCGGTCATCTCCGACGGTTACGAAGACGGCGCCCGTGAAGCCTGTGCCAATCACAACGCAGCACATCCCTGGAGAGGCGGCAAATACACCCTGTATGAAGGCGGCACCCGCGTTCCCTTCATCGTTTCCTGGCCGGGCAAGGTGCAGCACGGCCGCAGCGCCGCCCTCATGTGCCAGATGGACCTGGGGCGCACCCTGGCCACTCTGTGCAACGTCAGCATCCCCGAAGGAAGTATGCGCGATTCAGAAAACCACCTCCCCGCCCTGCTGGGAAACAGCCGGAATGGACGCCAGGAACTCGTCACCCAGGCATTTGAAGCGCCGCGCTATGCCCTGCGCAGCAATAATTTCAAATACATACCCACCATTCACCGCCAGCCGGAACAACTCTATAACCTTGATACCGACCCGGCTGAGCAGAATAACCTGGCGCCGCGCAACCCTGGTAAAACAGCAGAATTGCGCAAACGCCTGAAGGAAATAACGAAAGAATCCGTCCATTAACCTCGCTACCGCAGAACCACGAGAACGCCCCGACCCATCTTACCAGGTCGGGGCGTTCTCGTTTTCATGCACATCCGGCTGAGCCGGATTGTTTTCCGCTTACACCTCGAAAAGGTGCGTTACGGACGCATTGTGATGAATGTTAGCAATAGCCTGAGCAAAGAGCGGAGCGATGCTCACGGTATCCACACGGTCACCGTATGCCATGGGCACGGAGTCGGAAGTGAGCAGGCACTCAATAGAGCTGTTAGCCAGACGCTCGCGGGCGCTATCAGTCAGCACACCGTGAGACACACCGGCAAAGATGCGGGCGGCACCGTGTTCCTTGAGAATCTTGGCAGCAGCGCAAAGCGTACCACCGGATTCGGTCATATCATCCACCATGAGAACATCCTTGCCCTTCACATCACCGATAACGGCGTGGGCATCAACCTCCGTTGCAGAAATGCGCTGCTTGGCCACAATGGCGAGGTCTGTACCAAGGATATTGGCATAGCTCTTGGCGTTCTTCACGCCGCCGATATCGGGGGAAACCACCACGAGGTTGTTCATATCCTTCACGTAATTTGCCTTGAGGTGCTTGATAAGCACAGGCACGCTGTGAAGATGATCAACCGGGATTTCAAAGAAGCCCTGAATCTGAGCAGCGTGCAGGTCCATGGTCAGCACGCGGTTCACAGCGCCAGCGCTAACCAGGTTGGCCACCAACTTGGAGGTAATGGGAACTCTGGGCTTATCCTTGCGGTCCTGACGAGCATAACCGTAGAACGGAATCACGGCGGTGATGCGGCTGGCGCTGGCGCGGCGCACGGCATCCACCATCACGAGCAGCTCCATGAGGTTGTGGTTCGTGGGCGGGCAGGTCGGCTGAACGATGAATGCATCTGCACCACGAATGGACTCTTTAATCTGAACGAAGCTTTCGCCGTCCGGGAAAGTATTGACAGTTGCGTCACACAGGGGAAGACCCATGACTTTGGCAATGTCCTTAGCTAACTGGGGATGAGCGGTACCGCTGATGATTTTCATGTATGAATGAAGTGGGTGAGCGACTATTCTTGACATTTTCGCAAAAATTGCAATACTAAATGCACATCTAACCGCATTTTTTTTCACATTGAGTACTCAGAATGCCCCAAAATCGCTACTTACTACCCTCTCTCCCTGGAGTTGGGCAGGATTCTGTGCCTATTTGCTGCTCGTCATCTGGTTCATGGGAGTATACCCCGGCTTCCTGGGCGGAGACTTCAGTGCCGCCGGCTGGCTGACCACAACCTGGAACAGAGAAAATGACTATGAGCATGGGTGGATGGTTCCCCTGCTGTCCATATACATGCTGCTGCACGCATGCGCCAATTTGCGTGGGCACACATTCAAAAGCAACTTGAACGGATTGTGGCTCACCGCAGCCGGAGCGCTTCTCTGCGTGCTGGCAATCCGCACACAGCAGGGGCGCGTAGCCATTGGCGCACTGCCATTTTTGCTCACCGGTGCCGTATGGTGCTATTGGGGAACCAGGGCGGCCAGACTCTGCGCCTTCCCGTTTTTCTTCCTGTGGCTGAGCATTCCGCTGCCCGGTTTTCAGCAGGCAACAGTGGGCATGCAACTCCTGGCAACCAAAGCGGCGCACTGGGGCGCAGGGCTTTGCGGCGTGCAAACCATTGTAGAGGGCACCAACATCAGCTCCGCCACCGGGCAATGGGATACATACAGCATTGCAGGCGGATGCTCCGGCATGCGCTCACTCATGGCTCTGATTATGATTTCCATTGCCTGGGGCTACCTGGCAGATAAACTTACCCTCTGGAAACGCCTGCTACTCGGGCTCAGCGCCATTCCGCTCTCCATTATTGCCAACGCCTTCCGCGTTTCCAGCATCTTTATCTGCGCAGAATACATCAACCCGGCATTTGCCTCCAAAACCTGGCATGACTGGTCAGGTCTGCTCTTTTTCTTCCCGGCAAGCCTGGTGGGGCTCATGCTTCTGCATGGTTTGCTGGCAGGGGAAGTCCCCTTCCTGAAGCGCCGGCGAACAATTGTCCGCCGCAACAATAATCACCACCAGCAAGAAAAAGAAGCATGATAAAGCAAACACTCAGAGCCCTGCTTCCCCCGGTAGTACTGGCTGCGATGCTGGGATGCGTTTTCGTTCTACCCCGTGAGGAGGAATTGCAGGAATCCAGCATCTCCCCGGACCTGCCGGTCTCTTTTGAGTTGCCGGGCTGGCAGGGTACAAAAGTTCAGGAAAGTGAGGTAGAACGCAGCACCCTGGCAGCTGATACCAAATTCAGCAAAGCCCAGTACACCAGAAACAAGCGCGTATTCTGGGCTAAAGACGAACCCGCAGTTGAAGTCTCCATTGTCTATTCCGGGAGTGACATGAATGCTTCCATTCACCGCCCGGAGCGCTGCCTGCCCTCTCAGGGGCACGTTGACCTTCAGACAAGCCCCCAGAAAATCACCCTGGCAGATGGCCGGACCATTGCAGTCACCAGACTGGTATCAAAAGTCCCCCTGCCCAACCGGGACGACGGTCTCACCCTCCGCTTTGTCAGCTACTACGTCTTTATCGGGCACAAAACCATGCACCACACCCACCTGGGACGCACCTTGCAGGATATGTACGACCGCGTCGCGAAAGGATATGTGCAACGCTGGGCCTATTTCCAGGTCAGTTCCTACTGGGCGCCGGAACTGAATGTAACTGAAGAAGAAACCGACCAGCGAGTCCGGGCCCTCATTTCAGAACTGCTTCCCAGGCAAATGAACTGGGAGGGCATGTAACCATCCTTCCATCCCCCCCCTGCCGGGGCGCATGCATCAAAAAGCAAAACGGGCACGTTACGTGCCCGTTTTACTCTCTCTAATCAACTCTGAAACTACATGAAAAAGACAACCACCTGCCAAATACGAAACTTGGGTGAAGGTCTTATGAATGAGTAGACACCGCAAGAACGCAAAACGTTCAAACAAATATCAAAAAAATTAATTTTCCTCGAACTGAAGGGTTTTAACCCAACCATCGCGCGGAATCTGCGTATTCGGGAAAATAGAGCGGGCCACATCGCGGTATGCCTTCGGATTCGGCAGACTCGGGCTGAAATGAGTAAGCCAGAGCTCCTTGACACCGCCGGCATCTGCCGCCAGACGCGCCGCTTCACTAAACAGCATGTGGCGGTTTTCCTTTGCCTTAGGCAGCATCTCATCCTCACCATACATGCCTTCTCAGATGAAAAGGTCAGAATCAGCCGCCGCTGCGGCAATTGCAGGAATGGGGCGTGTATCCGTGCAGTATGTCAGCTTCAATCCCTTTCGCGGGGGGCCCAGCACCATATCCGGGGTGAAGACACGCCCGTCGTGTTCAATCGTTTCCCCCTTCTTCTGCAAACGCCCCCAGTACTCCATGGGAATACATTGCTCCCGAGCCCGCTGGGGGTCAAACTTGCCACTGCGGGGCAGCGTAAAACTATATCCGTAACACGGCACACCATGCTGCACCTGGAAGGCCCGAATATCACAATCCAAGAAATACATGGTTTCCTCCGGCGTTTCCAATTCGCTCACGCGGATATCAAACGGAAGGTTGGGTGCAATCGTACGCAGGGCCGTCACCACACGCTCTGTGCCAACAGGGCCGATAATTGACAAATCCTCCTCCCTGCCCATGTTGCCCATGGTCAGCAGCAACCCCGGAAGCCCGGAAACATGATCGGCATGCAGGTGCGTGATGAGTATTTTATCCACCGGTTTCAGGCTCATTCCGACCCGCTGGGCTGCAATCTGAGTTCCCTCACCGCAATCAATTAACACACTATGCCCCTGGTAACGCACCATCAGTGAGGTGAGCCATCGATTTACCAGCGGCAGAGTGCCTCCGGTTCCCAGAAGACATATATCAAGCACGTGGGGAGTTTCGCACAGTCCTGCCGAGTTGTCAAGGCAACAGAACGACAGGAAACAAATTGAAACCCGGCACGAACGTTTTCTGATTTTTTCTATACTTATTGCCACTTGACTAATGCCGGCATCTGCGTATAATACGAAGCATAAACATTAACCGGATTCATGCGCAAATCACCCACTACCTCAGAGCCCCGAACAGGTTTATACCTGATTCTCGTCATTATATCACTCAGCTTGCTGGGGCCTGTCATGGTACACTGGTCCCAGTTTTCCCCGGATAATACACGAGGCTCACTGTGGGTAAGCCTGCTAGTATTCATTCTTTTTCTTGCAGGGCTGTACCTCAATAACAAGAAAAAGTGGCTGCCGCTACCTGGGTGGCGCCCCATGACAAAACTAATCGGACTTTCACTGGTACTCACCCTCATCACCTGCCCGTTCACAACCATCGTTCCTGCACTGATTCCGCACAGCACCCTGACCTTGGCAGTAATATTCGGTGTATCCTGGCTTCTCATAAAGCGTTACAGCCTCATCATTCTGCTTCCGCTCATGCTGATTGGTCTGCTGGAACACGGTGCATATATCCAGTATAAGACCGTACTTAATTCCATGGTTCTGACAGAAGCATATAATTGCTCCAAAGAAGAACTCCTGGTTTATGCAACGATTCCCAATATCAGCCTCATCATTCTGAGTTGCTTTATTCTGGGCGGGGTGGGATACGCAGCAGCGCGCATCCTGCGGACCATAGATAAGAAATCCCTTCTCAGCAGCAGTATCTGCCTGCTTGCCATCATGGGCATCTTTTTCCCCATGATTCCGACCTCATGCCCCTCATGCTCAAGAATCAGCGTACCGGGAACCTATAAACGCATCACCAAAGCAGTCAAGGAAACCCTGAAAGCCTCAGATGCAACCGCCAAAGAGCTGGAAGCACTTCCTTCACCCGCAGAAAAACCCAGCAGCCTCCCCACCCTGAAGGGAGATGAAGGCTGCGTCATCGTGCTGCACATGGGTGAAAGCATCAGGGCCGACCGTCTCGGCTTCAATGGATACCCGCGCAACACCACCCCCAATCTCTCCCAGGAACCCAGGCTCATCACGTGGAAACACTGCATCTCATCTGCAGGAGCCACGGTTCCCAGCCTTCCGGTCATTCTGACCAACGGGCGCCGCAGTAATAACCATGATGGCACAGAAGACCCCGCCATGATGGCGACCTGCGGCTCTGTCATGTACCTGTTCAAGGCAAACGGATTTGCAATGCACAGCTTCTTTGGCTCCCTGAACAACCAGTCCATCCGCGCAGATCAGGTGCTGCGTGTTCTGGTAAAAGCCAGCGATGTGAAGCACTACACCGGCGGCGATGTTCAGGACAGTGTCAAACAAATCCAGGAGTGCCTGCAAACCACTGGTAAACAGAACGTCTTCATTCTGATTAACAACGAAGGCAGCCACGCTCCATTCAGCATGTACGACCAGAAGAACCCGCCCTTCCAGCCCTCCATGCACACCTTCCAGGCGGCCTCATCTCATGAAGAAGCCGTGCGCAACGCCTACGACAACACCATCCACTATACGGATAAGTTTGTCCACAATGTGTTGCAAGTCCTCAAAGGCCGCCCCTTCGTTTATCTGTACGTCAGTGACCATGGAGAATACCTGGGCGATTACGGCGGCACATGGGGACGCGGTCGCGTCGGCTCTGAATCCGGTTTCTACCACTCCACGCAAGCCTCTGCCGTTGGCGCCTTTGCCATCTGCTCCCAGGAGTATGAGGACATGCACCCGAATTTCAGAAAGGCTGCTGAACAGTTAAAATCCACCACCAGCATGACGATTGGACATGAGCATATCTTCCACACGCTGCTGGGCCTGGTCGGCATGCAATCTCCGTACTACATTGCCGAACTGGATTTATGTTCTCCGCAGGTGCAGGAGTACACAGGTCCGCAGCCCAGCGACTGGCCGGACTACCTGAAACTTGATAAATAATCCACCCGCAGCCCGGCGCTAACAAACACTGCCCAGCACCCGTGGCAGATTGCCAATCACCTGCGTAGCCCGTATGGCAGGCGGATAGCCGCTCTCTGCCCAGGCGCATTCGGCGGCGGCACCACAGAGGTACGCACCAGCAAGCGCAGCCTGCTCCGGGGTGCAGCCCTGTGCAGCAAGAGCGCCAATGGTGCCGGCCAGCACATCCCCCTGCCCGCCATTAGCCATATACGGACCACCCGTGCTGTTATACCACACGTTCGTCCGGTTTGCGATGAGGGTCCGGGCACCTTTCAGCAAAAGGGTGCAGTCATGCTCAGCCAGGTAATGAGCAACCGTTTCGCGACGGGTTGCATACACGCGGGAATCCAGCCGCCGCATTTCACCAGGATGCGGGGTCAGCACCCAGTTTGCCCCGGCTTGCCAGCCATATCGCGCAGCCGTGTTCAGGCCATCGGCATCAAGCACCACGGTTCCGCCAAACTCTGTGAGCAGACGGCGCAGCGACTCTGCTGCCACAGGCTGAATTTCCCCCAAACCGGGGCCTACAACCAGTGCCTGGGCATCGGGGTCCTGAATATCGGAGTAGGAGCCCACCGGCCGCACCATCACCTCCGGCGCCACACGGGCAGCCAGCAGCGGATACACCGGCGGCAGGCAATATAGCACCACCAGACCAGCTCCGGCAGCCAGTGCTGCCTCGGCGCACATCTGCGCAGCCCCGACCATGCCCACGCTCCCTGCCACAATCGCCACGCGCCCGGCGCGAGTCTTATAGCAGGAATACTCCCGGCGCGGCAAGACCCGCCCCAACGCAGCAGAATCCACCACTTCGGCCGCATCCTGAGGCTCCAATTCGCCCACTTCCGGCAGGGGAATGCACAGCAACCGCCCCACGGCATTTTCTGCGCCATCCACCAGCATACCTGGTTTCACACAGCCAATTGCAGCAGTCACATCCGCCAGCACAACATCCGCGCAGCAATCCCCCGTTACAGGATTCACCCCGGTTGGTATATCCACAGCCAACGTAAGGCTGCGCGGACTGGCAGCACGCAAGGCATTCAACTCGCGGACCAATTCTGCATAATGCGGACGCAGCTCACCCACAACCCCGCTACCCAGCAAACCATCAATGATAAGCAGATTTTCCTGCGCGTCTGGCATACCCCGCTCTTCCTTGCCAGAAAGCTGCGCCGCGGCATCTGCCGAAAGCTGACCAGCACAACGCAGCGTGACCGGACAATTCCACCGGGCAGCCAGCCCTATGGCATCCCCGGCATTATTTCCGGTTCCGGCATATACAACCACCCGGGATGGTGACCATTCCTGCATCATCGGCAAGCGGCGGCAGGCTGATTCCAGGCGGTCAATAACAGCATTCATCAGCTGCAGAGAACTCATTTCACCGCTGTTAAAAAGCGCCTGTTCCGCCGCTCTCACACTCTGGCTGCTGCATATCTTCATGCTGCCAGTTTACGCTTTGGTGACAATATAGTCAAGCCCGCAAACAGAATTAGAACTTGCAGCAGAGCAGTGAATTTGCTAGCATGTGTGCCGATGATTTACCGCATGGCATGGCTGGGTATGGCACTGGCAGCTGTGGCACAAGAGCCACAGCAGGCGGAATCAGCGTCCATTTCAGACTGGGCGGCAGAGGAAGCCGCCGTTCTGAAAGAAGCAGCTGAGCGCGGCATTGTGCCGGATAAGAAAGCAGCTGCGCTGGACATGGCCGCCGCCCGGCAAGAATTCAACGGCTACCTGCCGGATGTGGATGAACATGTCATTTCTCACAGCAAAATGTTTTCCGTGAGTGGTGGTGATTCCCTGCGCATGGGCGCCATTGCCTCCCGTGCGGATGATTTGTACGCCCAGGTCCGGAAACTGCTGCAACTGGAGAAAAGCAACAAGCATATCATCTCCATCCGCCTGCTGGGTAAGAGTACCGATTCCCCCGTACTCAACCCCATCCGCACCCGCATCAACATCATTGATAACCAGCCGAATTTCCAGATTCGTATTCACCCTGGTGGCGGCATTGACCTGGACCGCATGGATAAAGCCATCATCACGATGGTTCTTTATGAATACGTACTCAGAGAGCTGGACCCCGGCGCCTACCCGGATGACATAGGACTGCCGGGCTGGCTTATCGCGGGCGTGCAGCAGGCCGTGCTCTGGAAAAGCGGGCGGGCAGAACGCCGCATTTACCAGCAATTATTCAACCGGGCAGAAATGCTTTCGCCTGTTGAAATTGTTTCCATTGAGCAACCAGAAAAGCTGGATGCCGCCAGCCGCCAGGTATATGAGGTTTCCTGCGGTGTGCTGCTCATGAGCCTCATTGACCGGGAAGAGGGGCTCGGGCAGCTCAAAAACCTGCTCGAAAGCGCTGCTACCTCCGATAGTTCCCCCATGGAGTTCATCAGCGAACATTTCCATGAACTCGGGGTGGATAGTTCCTTATTGAACAAATGGTGGGCCATTGAACTGGCAGGACTGGCGCTACCGCGAGCCACGGAAGCCATGGCGCCGCTGGATTCGGAAAAAATGCTGCAAGATGCGCTCACTGTCATCTATTTTGACCCGGAAACGGAACTGCCTGTTTCCATATCGTTGGATGATGCCTACACACTGGTAGAAATTCCCAACTGGCGCAAACTGGCAGGCCCCGCTGTTGAGCGGCTCGTCTCCTTGAGTCACACCTGCTTCCCAGGCTACCGCGCCATCATCACCGAGTACTGCCGGGTCATTGCTGATTTAGCAAACGGAGCCCACCCGGATGACGTGCAGGACGCATTGGGACCGCTCCAGGAATTGAGACGCGCGTATTACTCAGCAGCCATACGCGGACGCGATTACCTGGACTGGTTTGAAATTACATTCACTGGTAAGGAACGTGGCAGATCGTTTGATTCGTATCTGGAAACCATGCAGATGCTGCGGCAGGAATCCCCGGGACCGGATACGGCTATGAGCCGCTATCTGGATGATATTGAAGCCCTTTACCAATTAGAGGAAGGCAGTCCTCTGCCTGAATCACTCCGCCGCCAAATTCCCCCTAGAAAATCAAAGAAGAACAAATGAGACGAACTCTCACCCCTGCAGAACCGCCCGACATGACTGAGGAAGCCGCTGCTCATGCAGATGGGTATGCCCGCGTATGCGGCATTGATGAAGCTGGCAGAGGCCCCCTGGCAGGGCCGGTTGTGGCAGCTGCCGTCATCCTGCCTGATGGATACAGCCTCCCCGGTCTGAATGATTCTAAGAAACTGACGGCAAAGAAACGGGAAGTTCTCTACGCCGCGCTCATGGAAGATGAACGCATTCAAAAGCACATTGCCATTGCCAGCGTTCAAGAAATTGATGAGCTGAATATTCTGCGGGCAACGCATCTGGCAATGCGCCGGGCAGCTGAAGGGATTTCCGGCGGAGTGGATTTCTGTCTCATCGATGGGTTACCGGTCCCAGGGTTCCCGTATCCCAGTCGCAGTATCGTAAAGGGGGATGCCCGCTGCCTGAGCATTGCTGCCGCCAGCATTCTGGCAAAAGTGTGGCGCGACCATCACATGAATGAATTGCACCAGCAATTCCCGGTATACGGCTTCAACCGGCATGCCGGATATGGCACCAAAGCGCATATTCAAGCCATTCATGAACATGGAATTTCGATACACCATCGCCGCTCGTTTGCACCTGTTGCACAACTGGAACTGCCCTTGGTCTGACAAAACACACCCACTGGGCGGCTACCTGGGAGAATATGGCGAATTGGTAGCTGCATCGTGGCTCAGAGCTCAAGGATACAAAATTTTACGCCAACGGTTCCGGGCCGGAACAAGCGGGGAAATTGATATCATCTGCCGCAAGGGCGACCTGCTGGTTTTTGCAGAGGTTAAAAGCGCCATGCATTCCCAGTCAGGCCGCCCGGCTAGGCGAGTCAATCACCACAAACGCACACTGATACGCCGGGCTGCTGAGTTATGGCTCCGCAGGCTCAAGACCGACGTTCCCACCCGTATGGATGTGGTAGAGGTGCTTCTACCGCCAGGGAGAAAACCGGAAATCACCCACTTGCCCGGGGCGTTTCCCTTGCGGGAATCCCGCTCATAATTCCTTTTCATTGATAGGTGGCGGGAGATGCACCAGCAGCTCCGGAGGAATCCCCGGCAAGGTGGGTTGCTGGGGCGCCGGCTTGTCTTTTTCCTCTGCCAGCAATGCCAGGCGCGTATCCTCACTCATCGCCTTGAATTTATCAGCCTGGCTGTATTCTCCACTCGAATCCCGGAAAATATCTGCCAACCAACTTCGTTTTTCATCAATGCTCAGAAATTTTCTTTTAGCCATGATTGCGAGTATGAAAATTAAACCACTGAGCAAGGCGTTTCTTCCCTGACGGTGAGAGGACGTAACGCTCCGACAAGGAACTCAGACAGCGCAAATCCCCCAGAAACAACAAGTGCCGCAACTGGGTGGTACACACACTGAGAGATAGTCCGGTTTCCCGTGATATCTCCGTTTTATCCTCCAGACCGGCAGCGACTGATACCAGCACAAGACGTGCGGCGGGAGAAAGGTCATCACGCTGCAAGCGGGATAAGAAACGACAGGCAAAATCTACGGCTTTCATTTTCGTTTTTTCTATATTCTGAATGGTTATCGGACAAGACCTGACAGGCTGTCGCGCCAAAGGCGGTAGAGCGGGTGCTGATCATTCGAGCAATGCTGAACAGCGTTAAAATGAGTAGCTTGAGGCAAGGCAACCCGCTGATATTCCTCACCCAGGGCTTGCCGGGCAGTGGTGCTGTTAATCAGGGGAATGCAGAGTTTCCATGCCAGACGCAGCACAAATGCCTCTGTGAACAAGGGGTCAAACATGGACGTATCTTCCACATCACTGATATACAGCAGGCGTATGCTGGGAACACTGGCATAAATCGCCCGACCGCGCAGGGTCCAGCTCCGGCAGTTGACTCCCAGCACGCGCAGGCAATCCGGCGGGAGGCTGAACCTCAGTTTATGCCCTGCCCCCATTTCATACGTTTCTGAACTCTGGAGGGTGAGTTCAACCGTTGCAAAGCTCCACCGGTTCGCGCACAAAACCTCCCGGCGCACGGGGTGGTAGTGCATATAGCACAAACGGGAAGCCAGATTTGAATTAGCATCAATGGCGGAGATGGGGGATTCCCCCAGGCGGCTCAACGCCATATTGCATATATCCAGTGGTGTTGGTATGGTATTTTCCGGGTTGGTTGACATAAAGGTAGCTGTTCGTGATTTTTAGTAGCGATTTGCAAACTGCCACAATTTCTCATATTTGGCAACTAAATTGTGCCCCCCGGTCCTGGGTTCCGCCCGGTACCATGTTCCTACCCTCAGAATCTTCTGGCGTAATGCTTCAGGCTGAGATAAAGTCTACCCCCATGGACCCGGATGCCCGACTTCTTGCAAGCCTGTACTACCAGGCTTCCTCCCGCAATCTGGAGGAAGACCTTGCCACCCTGGCAGCGCATCCACAAGGAATTGTGCTGATGATGCCCCAGCTGGTAGTCCTGATGAAACCCACGCATAGCAAACACCCGGAACATTGGACGAACCTGGCTCACCAGGCGGCTGGGGCTGATGCGTGGTATGTGCATCTGCTGGTGGGTAATTTGTCCCTGGCTCGAACAATGGCTGCGCATTTACCGCTGAAGCAATGGCTTTGCTTTCAGCGGGGAACCCGCAACTCTACCCCGCACAGAATCCCGTGGCGCCGATTCCTGAACCAATCCGTTAACGATTAACCAAACTACTCTCATTATGGGATTTAGCAGTAAAAACACATACAATTCAGCAGCCACCAGCACGATTCCCGTGGTGACTCAGAACCATTCCGGGGAATCTTTACAGGCTGCCAACCAGATCAGCAGACAGAAAAAAGGGCTGCTTTCTACCATTCTCAGTTCTCACAGGAATATGAATTCCGCAGAATCTCAGACTTCCGCTAACAAGACCCTGGGTTAACCATGAACGATATTCTGCAATGTTACCAGAGCCTCAAAGCGGCTCGCGCACCGTGGGAATCATGGTGGGATTCCCTGCGGCATTACGTACTGCCCAGCCGGCAGCATGTGGAGGTCGGGCATGATGCAGCAGACGCGCCATCAGAACACCAGCTGCGTGATACAACCGCCGTTGAGTCATGCCAGAAACTAGCCAGCGGGCACATGAGTTACATCACCCCCAGTAATGAACTCTGGTTCAAATGGAGCTGCCCGGTGCCAGATTGTGGCGACGAGGCGGAATCCTGGTACAACCGGTGTTCTGAAATCGCCAACCGCGAACTAGCTCAAAGTAATTTCTACACAGAACTGCACGAATGTTTCCTGGACCGGGTGGGTCTGGGAACCGGGTGTCTGTTCTGCAGCACCACGCGGGATGGAAGGCTGATGTTCCGCCACATTCCGTGCGGGGAGTTTGTCTGCGCTGAGAATGATGAAGGCACCATGGATACCTACATGCGCGAGTTCACCTTCACGCCTCACCAGGCTGCTGAGAAATTCGGGATAAAAGCGCTGGGTGCAAAAGCCCAGGCTATGCTGAAATCGCCCCATGGTCAGCACGATTCCAGCCTGCATTTCCTGCATATTGTCCGCCCGCGGATGAAACGCAACCGCAGCAAGGATAATGCACGCAACATGCCATTTGAGAGCATTTATTACAGCCTGGATGATCAATGCACGGTGCAGGAAAGCGGATACCGCGAAATGCCTTACATGGTGACCCGCTTTCTTCGCTGGGGTGATGGTGCGTACGGTCTGGCTCCTGCGCGTCTGGTTTACCCGGATATCCGCCAGGCTCAATTCCTCAACCGCATTCTGGACATGCTGGGCGAGGTGGCTGCATTCCCGCGCATCCTGGAGCTGGCAAATCAGGCGGGTGAGGTTGATTTACGCGCTGGCGGGCGCACCCTCATCAACCCAGAAAGCGCCAGTCTTGGTTTTCCGCGCGAATGGGCCACCCAGGGTCGGTATGATGTAGGCATGGACAGGCTGCGCCAGAAACAGGCATCCATACGCCAGGCGTTCTTTGTTCCCATGCTCGAATTATGGAGCGAGCAGAAACAACAAATGACAGCAGCTGAAATTTACGCCAGGGAAAATGAACGAGTGATGCTCTTTTCCCCCTCATTTACCCTGTTTGCCAGTGATTTCCGCCCCATGATGGAACGCATCTTTGCCCTGCTTTTCCGGTTGGGGCGCTTCCCGCAGCCTCCGACTACTGTGGTGCAGCCCGGGCATTCTCAGGAACCTGGCATTGAAGTTCCGCGGGTTGTTTACCAAAGCCGCATTGCCATGGTCATGCGGCGCCTGCAATCTGAAGGTATTGCCCGTTCTTTGCAGCGGCTTCAAATCATGGCCGGTTTGGACAACAGCCTGCTGGATCATGTCGACCTGGACCGCACATTCCGACTGGCTACCAGGCTGGATGGAGTCCCGGAGGCGCTTCTCCGCCCGGAAGCCACGGTCAAACGCATGCGACGCAAACGCGAAATGAATGAAACCCAAGCACCCCAAGCGACTCCTGCTATATGATTTACCGCCGTTCTCCGCAATTAGAACAAGCCAGAGAGGAACGCCGCAGGCTTCTGGCTGTATTCTCACAACCTGAGGCTGAGCAAGTTCTTCAAGATCTGGAACGCAGATTTGAAACCCATTTACCTGCCTTCCAGGGCAAGGCTGGCAATTACGACCCGCTCGACGCTATGCGCCGGGATGCTCACCGTGAAATCTTCCTCGTCATCCGCCACCAGCTGGAACTGGCAAGGCAGGAAGCAAAACAAACCCAACAATACCATGACTGATAATACTGAAGAAAAAAACGATATTATGCCGCATAGTCCAGAACCACAGGTCAATCCGCTGATGACGCCGGATGGCGCCTTCAGCCCCGGTTGGTTCTCACAATTTGAAGAGCTGCAGCCTTATGCTGCAACCCTCTCCAAATTCCACCGCCCGGAGGCGCTCGCTAAAAGCTATGCCAATCTGGAAAAGCTCAAAGGCTACCCGGATACGGCAGATGATGCCCGCATGGCTGCTTTCCGGGCGGCCGTGGGGCTTCCCGCCAATGCTGATGAATTTGCCATGGTTCGCCCGGAAAACACTCCGGACGAACTCTGGAATGAGGAATTGGTCCGGCAGCTCAGCGGCGTTGCTTATGAATACGGCGTTCCCCCTAAGGCACTTGCAGCTCTGGCTGAGCGTTATACCTCTGAAGGTCGACGTTTCCTTGAACGCTGCAAGGCTGAAAATGAACAGGCTGTGCAGCAGGCTGATACCTACCTGCAACAAAGCTGGGGACCTGCTTATGAAGACAACATGAACACCATCAGCAATTTCCTCCATACCATGGGTGAACGCGCTGGCATTAATGTTCACGAACTGATGGATAACCCGGCACTGCGCGCCAACCCGGACTTCGCCAAGCTGATGCTGGAAGCCGCCAGCCTTATGGATGAAGCTCCGCTTCACACCGGGCAGAAGAGCGATGGTAGAAAAGAAGCTCACCGCATTGCGCATGACCCGTCTCACCCGCTCCACGAGGCCTACATGCGCACCAGCCACCCGCAGCACAAATACGCTAATGAGCAATACGACCGGCTCGCGTTCGGCAAAAATCTTTAATCCGCACTTGCTGTAACGTAAAAACCCCCTCCGGAAATCGCCAGATTCCGGAGGGGGTCTTGTTACGCATTCCAGACACGGAAAAAATTATCGACGGTGCCCGCCCCTGGCTCCATGACCGCCGGATGGACGGCTTCCTCCGCCCGAAGGACGGGAGTTCATAGCTGGGCGCCCACCCACGTTGGAAGGTCTGGAGGCTGATGCACTCGGTCTATGCCCGCCAGCCTGCGGACGCGGGGCTGATACACTCGGCCTGTTCCCGCCCACCTGCGGACGCGGGGCTGATGCGCCAGGCTTGGGTCCCACATGCGGACGCGGGGCTGATGCGCCAGGCTTGGGACCCACCTGCGGACGCGGGGCTGATGCGCCAGGCTTGGGTCCCACATGCGGACGCGGGGCTGATGCGCCAGGCTTGGGTCCCACATGCGGACGCGGGGCTGATGCGCCAGGCTTGGGTCCCACATGCGGACGCGGGGCTGATGCGCCAGGCTTGGGTCCCACCTGCGGACGCGGGGCTGATGCGCCAGGCTTGGGTCCCACATGCGGACGCGGAGGATTGGGGCGGTGTACCACCTGGGGACGGTGTCCGAGGTGATGCCCAGGCTTGGGGCCCACATGCGGACGCGGAGGATTGGGGCGGTGTACCACCTGGGGACGGCGTCCGGGGTGATGCCCAGGCGGGCAATGCCGTGGCGCACTCACGCGGTGAACGTGGTGCGGGTATCGCCAATGTCCGCAATACCACGGAGCGGGGGCCCAATTCGGCACCAGACACGCGGCTGTCAATGCTGCAAAGGAGAACACGGCGGCGCCTGCCGCAGTGTACCCATACACTGGTTGTCCGTAATAGTAGCCGAAGATGGGAAAACCATTTGCATCATAGCTCGCGTTGTTCCATGCCACAGTTGTACTCCACCCCTGACCGCCAACACTAACAGACCCACCCGTATACAGAGGATAATCGTACACTGTGCAGCTGCTTAATAACAGTGCAGAACAAACTACTGTTGCCACTCGTTTAAGATTTGTTTTCATACACAGACTCACAAAATGTTCATTAGTTAAGCGTCTCAAGTATCCACATTTATTTCAAGCTTGAAGACTTTTTACAATCTTTTTCCTTGACTATTCAACGCTAACACTTTAGCATTTCGCCGTTCATCATGCCTGCTACACCCCCCCTCTTCAGCGTTGTCATTCCTGCATACAAAGCCGCTGCCTTTATATCGCAGACTTTGCACAGTGTATATATGCAGACGGAAACTGACCTCGAAATCATTGTGGTCAATGACGGCTCCCCGGATAACACCGAAGAGGTACTCCTGAAGGAAACTGACCCCAGACTCAGGATTATCACACAGCCAAATGGCGGTGAATGCGCTGCCCGCAACCGAGGAGTCCGCGAAGCCAGAGGCACATACGTAGCGTTCCTTGACAGCGATGATGCATGGTTACCAGACCACCTTGCACTAGCCCGTACCTTTTTTGAAAAGCACCCAGACTATAACTGGTATTCCACAAGGCCCAAAAAAACGCCTGATATACAGAACGCTGATTTTGTGCCTTCCAGTGAATCTTTTGAAGGATTCTGGGCCGTTAACTGGTACCTTGAAGGAGATGCGCAAACCTCATCCTCATCAGCTGTTCTTCGACGCAGTGCCATTGGTTCAGAGGATTTATTCCCTGTGGGTGTACGTATGTTTGGAGACTGCATTGGATGGTGCCGATTTGCAAAAAAAAACCGCATGATTGGCACAGCTTACCGCACAACTGCACTTTACCGCATCTGGGGCGGCTCCGCAACTGACGCCTTTCTCGCTGCATCCGGCGGCAACAAATCAGGCGCGGGGCTGGACGCATTCAGACTTCTGCAGGAATTATTCCTGCAACCTGATTGCCCAGCCGAAGCAAAACTCTTTATCCAGTCCCATTCGTTATATAACTGGTGGACTAAATGCCGTTCTACCTCCCTGCTCAATTGGCTGCCGGAAATCAACTGCAGAAAACCTGTCACTGGCTCAATTCTGTCTTTCTGGCTCTCTCTCTTCTCCCGCGCCAGTCACTTCTTTGCGTTCGCAATGGGTAAAATCGTGCGTCTTAAATATAATTCCATCATACGCAAACAGTCTGTCTGGGCTTCGCGTACCAGGCAAAAACTCTCCTGATTCATACTGAATCTGCGCTAATTAACTACATTTTTCAGTAAAAGGCGTAGTTTTGCTTGACGCCACGCCCAAATTGTGTAAAATAGCGCACCGCTTTATTTTTTTTAACGTCACCTAGAACATCTTATGTCCCGTATCTGCAATATCACATTTGCCATGCCGCACAAGGGCCGCCGCATTCATCGTTCCGGTCTTGCCAAGAAGAAGGGCGGTATCGGTCGTCACGTCACCAAGGTTGTGAACCGCACTGTTTACCCCAACCTTCAGGAGAAGCGCATCTGGGTGCCCGAGCTCAATGGTGGCAAGGGTGGCTACCTTCGCATGAAGCTTTCCTGCAAGGCTCTCCGCACCATTTCCAAGAACGGCGCCTACAACACGCTCAAGAAAGCTGGGATTCTTTACTAAATCCTGCAGTTTTTTTGAACGGAGCGGCTACCTCCAGCGTCTACACAAAAACTCTGACCAGGAGGTGCCGCCCGGCGGTTCAGTAACGAACGCGGACACCTAGCAGAGCGCAGTACCTGCCTTTAGCTTTTAGACAAAATTTATAGAAAATGACCCCGCAACAGACAAAGATCGCGCTTCGTATTAATGATGACAACCTTAACCACCACCTGTGGAACAACCGCGGTGTGTGGTGGTGCCACGTGACGGTGCATAAGCCGGATGCTACGGCTGAGCGCCTCCGTTTCTCCCTCAAGACTCGTAACATCGAGAGGGCTCGTCGTCTTCGCGACCGCATCTTCGAGGACATTCAGCGCCATTTTGGTATTGCTGCATAAGTTCTACTTTAATTATCCTTTGTTGACCCAGTGGCGAAAGCCACTGGGCATTTTCTTTTTTGCAGGGAACCACCCGAACACATGTGTCCCAAAGATTTTGTAAGCAATAGAAACATCAATGACATTTTCGAAGAAGCCCCCTCATCTCAATAAATTGGAATTGGGCGAGCCGCAGGCGAGCGGAATTCTGAGCCCCGCCTACTGGCGGGGCGGTAAGTTCAATAGCCCAGGGCGTAAGCCCTGGGGTAAAGTGAAAATAGTAACCGAACCCCGAGCGGAGCGGAGTGGGTGGCAGATATGGATGCGCGTTGATATGCGAATAATCAATGCTTAACATAAACGGAACACTCATGCGAATCTGCCACCCCGCCAGCTGGCGGGGTTCCGGTCTTATTACTACACCATACCCAGGGCTCACGCCCTGGGCTATTATTG